>DASWQX010000291.1:0-6349 GCA_036403495.1 Thermoanaerobaculia bacterium | reverse complement strand
CGCCCTGCGGGAGCTGGAGCGGGAGGTGCCGCCCGGCTTCCGGCTGGAGCGCGACGAGATGCGGCTGCTCGTCGAGGACCTCCTGGAGGCGGCCGGCGCCTCCGGCATCGGCGGCCAGGGGGGCGGCGTGCAGGTGCTCTCGGTGACCGAGGCCCGCGCGCGCACCTTCGATCACCTCTTCCTGATCGGCCTCAACCGCGACGTCTTCCCGCGCGGCATCCGCGAGGATCCGCTGCTGCCGGACGACCTCCGCCGCATCCTCCAAAGGGTGCTCCCCGACGTGCCGATCAAGCGCGCCGGGTTCGACGAGGAGCGCTACCTCTTCGCCCAGCTCCTCTCGGCCGCCCCCGCCGTCACCCTCTCCTGGCAGACGGCCGACGACGACGGCAAGCCGCTCCCCGCCTCGCCGCTGGTCGAGCGCCTGCGCGAGCGGCTGGACGTCGAAAAGGCGCCGCCGCTCTGGAGCCTCCCCAAGTCCGGACCCCTGCCCGGACCGCGCACCGCCGCCGAGCACGCCGTGATGGCCGGCCTCCACGCGCCTCGCCGCTGGTGGGGGCGGGTGATGAAGATGGCGCTCCAGGAGTCCCGCGCCGAGCTCGCCCCCCCTGCCTTCGACCTCTCGCCGGAACGGCTGGCCACCGGCCGCCTCGCCGTGCTGGAGGAGATGGACCCCGACCTCCGCATGCCCGACGGCCGCGCGGCGCGCGCCCGGCTCGGCCCCTACTTCGGCTTCATCGGCAGGATCCCCGGCGGCACCGAGGGGGAGCCCCGCCTGCGCGACCTCTACGTGACGCAGCTCGAGAACCTCGCCGCCTGCCCCTGGCAGCTCTTCCTGATGCGCCTGCTGCGGATCGAGCCCACTCCCGATCCCCTCGGCGCGCTCCCCGGCGTCACCCCCCTGCTGCTCGGCAACGTCGTGCACGGCGCGCTCGACAAGATCGCGCGGCCTCCCGGGCGCGAAGGGGTGCGAGGAGGCGGCATCCGTCATCTCGATCCGGTCGCGGTCGCCTGGCCGGAGGGGCGCGATGTCGATCAGCTCCTCTTCGAGGAAGCCGGCCGCCTGCTTGGTGAGGAGGGGATCTTCCTCCCCGGCCTCGCCCGCGCCCTCGCCGAGCGGGCGCGGCCGATGCTGGAGACGGCGCGCGGCATGGACTGGACCGGTGGTGCCGTGCCGGTGCTGGCGACCGAGGTCGAAGGCATGCTCGACGTCGGCGACGCCGCCGGCTCCCTGCGCCACGTCCTCTTCCAGGCCGACCGCGTCGACAAGGCCGCCGGCGGCCTCGTGGTCTGGACCGATTACAAGACCGGCCGCCCGATCTCCTCGGCGCACAAGCCGGACGTGCGCCGCCGACACTTCCTCGACCGCGTGCGCAAGGGGACCCACCTCCAGGCCGTCGCCTATCTCCTCGGCTCGGAGGGCGAATCCAAGGGGCGCTACCTGTTCCTGAAGCCCGGCCTCGACGACGGCGATCGCGAGCTGGCCGTGACCACCGCCGACGAGGACTTCATCGAGGCCTTCGCGGCCGCCTCGGAAGCGGTGCTCGCCGCCTGGGAGTCCGGCAGCTTCTTCCCCCGCCTCGTCGAGCTCGACGGCCGCAAGGAGCCGGGCCGCTGCGCCTATTGCGCCGTGGCCGAAGCGTGCCTGCGCCACGACTCCGGCGCCCGCCAGCGCCTCTTCGAATGGACCGAGCGCGACCTCGCCGCGCTGGAGCCCGAGGAGGCGGCGCTGCTGCGGGTCTGGCGGCTAGGGGTGAAGGCGGTGGGGGATTCATGACCTTCGATCCCTACGCCGGTCTCCGCGCAAACGACCGCGCCGCCCGCCACGCCGCGCAGACCCGTTTCGACGTCCCCCTCGTGCTCCAGGCCGGCGCGGGCACGGGGAAGACCACGACGCTGATCGGCCGGCTGCTCGCCTGGACGCTGGGAGAAGGATGGGAGCGCGCCGCGCGGCGCCTGTCCGAACGGTCCACGGGCCGCCCGCGCGACGAAGGGCCGGACCGCGTTGCCGCCGAGGCGCTGGGGCGGGTCGTGGCCATCACCTTCACCGAGGCGGCGGCGGCGGAGATGGCCGGCCGGGCCGCGCGCGAGCTGGCCTCTCTCGCCTCGGGCGCCGAGACGCCGGACTGGCTCGAAGCCTCGCTGCTGCCGCCCAACCCGGAACGCGCCCGCCGCGCGCGGGCACTCCTCGGCACGCTCGATCACCTCGCCGTGCGCACCATCCACGCCTTCTGCCGCGGCCTGCTCGCCGACCACCCGCTGGAGGCGCGTATCCACCCCGACCTCGTCATCGACGCCGACGGCCACCTCGTCGACGAGGTCGTCCGCGCCACCGTCGAGGACGCCCTGCGCGACGGCTATGGCGATCCCGGCAATCCGCACCTCCTGACGCTCGCCATCCGCGGCTTCGGCCCGCCGGAGATCGTCGAGGCGCTCACCTCTCTCCTCCAGGCCGGCCTCCCCGCCGAAGTCCTCAACGAGGACCCCTACCGCCCCGAGGCCCTGAGCGACTTCCGCCACCGTCTGATCGCGGCCTGCGGCGACGTCCACCGCCTGATCGCGCCCCGCTTCCGCAAGGGCGTGCGGGCGCCGAACGCGACGAAGATCGCCGACGCTCTCGGAGTCCTGCTTGGCCGTCTGGAGGACTCCGCGGCGCCGGTTGAGACGCTGACCGGGTGGTTCGCCGACCTCCTGCCGGAGAACCTCGTCGATCACCTCAAGAAATGGCGCCGGCGGATCGAGGGGAACGAGGCCTCCCTCTTCGGCGAGGTCGCGGACGAGCTCGGGCTGGCCGCCGCCCTCCTCGTCCAGCTCCTCGACCAGCTCGGCCGCTTCGATCCCGAGCTGATGGAGCACGGCCGCCGCGCGCTGATCCCCCTGCTCGGCCGGATCGAGCGCGAGCTCCGCTCCCGCGGCATCGCCACCTTCGACTTCCTGCTCGCCGGCGCCGCAGCGCTCCTCGCCGATCAGCCCGACGTGCGGCGCCAGGTGCGGCGGCGGATCGATCAGCTCCTCGTCGACGAGTTCCAGGACACCGACCGCATCCAGTGCGACCTCCTGCGCTGGATCGCCCTCGACGGCCCCGTCGAAGAGCGCCCCGGCCTCTTCCTCGTGGGCGATCCCAAGCAGTCGATCTATGGCTGGCGCAACGCCGACCTCCGCGCCTACGACGGCTTCGTGGCGCGCGTGCTGGAAGCCGGCGGCGAGGTCATGAGCCTCGCCCTCAACTTCCGCTCCGTGCCGGTGATCCTGGACGAGGTCGCCCGCGTCATCGGGCCGGTGATGACCGCGCGCGAAGGGGTCCAGCCCGCCTTCGAGCCGCTGCTCGCCTGCGACCGCCGCCTGGACGATCCCGGCTTCCTGCGCACCGGCGCGGGCTCGGCGAGCTGGTCGCCCGTGGAGCACTGGGTCTCCTGGAGGAACCAGGCAGAGCCCTGGAAGACCGCGGTGATCGAGGCCACCGAGCTGGAGGCCGCCGCGCTCGCCGAGGACATCCGCGCCCTCCATGAGCAGCACCGCGTGGCCTGGAGCGAGATCGCCGTTCTGCTGCGCGGCATCGGCGACCTCGACCTCTACCTGGAGGCCTTCCGCCGCGCCCGCGTCCCCTTCGCCGTCGGCCGCGACAAACAGTACTACCGCCGCCGCGAGGTCATCGAGGCCGCCGCCCTGGTGCGCTCGGTCCTCGATCCCGGCGACCATCTCGCGCTTCTCACCGTGCTCCGCTCGGCCACGGTCGGCGTGCCGGACGCCGCCCTGATCCCGCTCTGGAACCGCCAGCTCCCGCGGCTGATGACCGAGCTGCGCTCCCCCGCGCCGGACGCCCTGGCGGCGCTCAAGCGGGCGATCGAGGGCGCCGTCCGCGTGCTGCCGAAGGACGTGCCGGGGATCGACCGCGTCCGCGGCTGGGACCGCAACCTGCTGGCCGCCGTCGAGACCCTCGCGGACCTCCGCCACACCTTCGAGACGCAGCCCGCGGACGTCTTCGTCGAGCGTCTCCGCCGGCTCACCCTGGTCGAGGCCACCGAGGCAGCGCGCTACCTCGGCCCCTACCGGCTGGCCAACCTCGAGCGCTTCTTCCGCCAGGTGCTCGCCGCCGTCGAGGAGAGCGGCGGCGATGCCACCGCCATCCTCCGCGCCCTGCGCCGCAGCGTCTCCGAGTCGCGCGATTCCGAGGAGGGGCGCCCCAAGGAGGGCGCCGAGGACGCCGTCCAGGTGCTCACCATCCACGGCGCCAAGGGGCTCGACTTCGAGCACGTCTACCTCGTCCAGCTCCACAAGGCGTCGCCCCCCGACCGCAACGTCCGCACCGAGGCCGGCCGCTGGGACAGCGGTTTCGAATTCCGCCTCTTCGGCGCGCCCACCCCCGGCTTCGACCGCATCGAGGCCGAGCGCCGCGTGGTCGAAGCCGCCGAGCGCGTCCGCCTGCTCTACGTGGCGATGACCCGCGCCAAGGACCGCGTGGTGCTCACCGGCCTCTGGCCTGAAAAGGTGAAGCCCCGTCCCTGGGATCAGGCGAGCACCACCCTGGAGCTCCTGCATGCCCGCCGCGACCTCCCCGAGAGCCTCCCCGATCTTTGGGACGAGGCCCTCGGCATCGTCGGACCGGGCGAAGCCGCGCCTTCCTGGTCCTTTCCGGACGCGACCGGCGCGCTCTGGAAGTTTCCCTCCCTGCGCCCGCCGGCCGATCTCAGCCTCGCCGCCGAGCCCGAGCGCCCCTCGCTTCCCGGCCCCGAGGAGATCGCCTTCGTCTCCGCCACCCTGCGTACCGAGCGCGAGCGCGCCGCCCTCCGCATGGCCCGCCCCTTCGGCGGCGCCGCCTCCGAGGAAGCCCACGCCCTCCTGCGCGAGCAGCAGGCCGAGCGCCAGACCGAGACCGCCGAACGACCTGCCGGCCGCCGCCGCCGTCCCACCAAGGACCGCGCCGCCGCGCTGGCCGCCGGCGGGGCGATCCACCGCGCCCTGGAAGAGTGGGACCTCGGCGCCGATCCCCGCCAGGAGCAGGACCGTCAGCGCCAGCGCCTCCCCGCCTACCTCGCCGCCCTCGTCGAAGGCGACGAGCTCGACCGCGCCCTCCCCCTGGCCGCCCAACTCCTGGACACCTTCGCCGCCGGCCCCCTCCTCCAGCGCCTGCGGACCCTGAAGGATCACGTCCTCGCCCGCGAGCTCGCCGTCCTCCTGCCGCCGGGGGACGGAGATCACGCCCCCGTCGGAGCCGTCACCGGCGCGATCGACCTCCTCTATCGCGATCCCGAGGACGGCCGGATCGTGATCGCCGACTACAAGACCGACGAGGTGGAGACGCCGGAAGAGCTGAGCGAACGGGCGGCCGTCTACGCGCCCCAAGGGGCGATCTACGAGCGGGCGGTGCGCGAGGCGCTGGAGATGGCGGAGGGGCCGCGGTTCGAGCTCTGGTTTTTGCGGGCGGGGGAGTCAATAGAAATTAATCTGCATAAGGTTTAAAGTCAATGAAGATTATAAAAGAAATTATTAACCTGGCCAGGGTATTATTGCTGCGCAAGCTGAAAGAAGAGATTGATAGGGTGAATATGAGTGACAGCGCTTTGAATGTAACCATGACCATATCTAGGTGGGAGGTATGGCATGTATATTCCTGCTATCTGTCGCACAACATCCAGTCTCTCGAAGATGCCGTTAGGGGCCTTCTTAGCTCAGGATTTGGTGAATCGGCGGCATTTTCGGACGGAGCGTTCGCATGGAGCGAGAATGGCAAAATAAACATCTTTGGGCCGCAGGAAGAGGACGACCCAGTATCCGGGCGGACGGCCCTGCATGCATTGGCTCAGCTAAGAGTCTCACTGAGATACCCTGCCTTGATCTTTGGATGCATGCGTTCTGCTGAGAGAAAAATATTTGGCGAGAGCTCAGGAATTCCGGCACGCCACGCCAGATTCTTTTTGCCTTTAATGAAGGTGAAGCTAGTTGATGGCATCGAGATGGAGGTTGAGGTTATAGTACAAATATTTGAGAGTGGGGTAGTGTTGCTATCATTTCGTTCTGGTGGTAATGATCGATCCATAGGATTAGCCGATTTCATTGATAACCATGTAAACCTGGGATTGAAACCCATCGAAGAGGTTGAAGGGGATCTAGATTTTAGCCTGCTGGCGATGGATGCTGTCACTGCTGAAAAAGATGCATGGTGGAAGAGGTGGAAGACTGCCTCTACAAGATCTCAAGTGAGGAAGCGCCTTCTTCAAAGGTCTGTGGAGCCTAACCGTGCCAAAGAAGACCCTAGGGAAGCGGCGAAACGTCGGATTGTCCTGAAGGGAAGGAGTAATGGCAGCCTAAGCGGCATAGCCCTGGAGACAGCAAGAGTTCTGGCGTATTGTCT
>DASWQX010000290.1:0-2442 GCA_036403495.1 Thermoanaerobaculia bacterium | reverse complement strand
TCCCGCGCGTACCCCGTCCAGGTCAGGAAGGTCTGGTTGACCTTGACGACGAGGCCGCCGGGCAGCGTCGAGAAATAGCCGCAGGGAGCATGCTCGTAAAGGTCTTCGGCCGTTTCCTCCAGCAGCGCCGCGGGAGGAGGGACGCCCGGGTTTTCAGCGCGGATGGCCATCCCGCTCCGTCTCTACAGGAAACCTCGAATGGCGGTGACGGTCTCCACCGGAGCGCTCAGGTTGGGACAGTGCCCGGTCGCGCGCATCAGGACCAGCTCGCTGTCGGGGAGCTGGCGGTGCACGTACTCGCCCACCGAAAGCGGTGCGATCGCGTCGTCCTGGCATTGCAGGATCAGCGAACGGGTGCGCAGCCTGGGGAGATCGGCGCGGTTGTCGGAAAGGAAGGTGACGCGCGCGAAGTGCCTGGCGATCTGGGGATCGGTGCGGCAGAAGCTGTTGGTCAGCTCCTCGCCGAGCTCGGGGCGATCGGGGTTGCCCATGATCACCGGCGCCATCGCGCTCGACCAGCCCAGGTAGTTGCTGTCGAGCGAATCGAGCAGGCCTTCGATGTCTTCCCGGCTGAAGCCGCCGGTGTAGCCCTCGTCGTCGATGTAGCGCGGCGAGGGGCCGACCAGGACCAGCTTCTCGAAGCGGTCCGGCTCCTGGAGCGCCGCGAGCACCCCGATCATCGCGCTCACCGAATGCCCGACGAAGATGGCGTTCGTCAGCTCCAGCTCGCGGCAGATCTCCAGCACGTCGGTCGCGTAGCCGCGCAGCGATTCGTACTTGCCGCGGCTGTAGGCCGAAGGGTCGGACTTGCCGGCGCCGACGTGGTCGAAGAGGACCACCCGGTAGCGGTCCTCGAAGGCGGGAGCGACGAAGCGCCACATGTTCTGGTCGCAACCGAAGCCATGGGCGAAGATCATCGCCTGGCCTTCTTCCGAACCCGAAACCCTGACGTTGTTCCTCCTGGATGGGCTCATGGCGGTGATCCTACCACCAGCCGGCTCAGGCCCCTTCCGGCGGCAGCGCGGCCAGCAGCCCGCCGAGGGCGGCGGGCTCGACCGGCTTGACCAGGTGCTGGTCGAAGCCCGCTTCCCGCGATCGCCGCTTGTCCTCGTCCTGCCCCCAGCCGGTGAGCGCCACGATGACGATCCCCTGCCCCCAGGGCTGGCGGCGGATCTCGCGGCAGGCGTCGTAGCCATTCATCCCCGGCATGCCAATGTCGAGCAGGATCAGGTCGGGGCGGAAGGCGGCCGCCTCCGCGATCGCCTGAAGCCCGTCGTTCGCGGTGCGCACCTCGTTGCCCATGAATCCGAGCATCATCTCCAGGCTGGCCGCGGAATCGACGTTGTCGTCGGCCACCAGGATCCGCCGCTTGAACCCGGAGCCGGCCGCCGGCTCGGCGTGGGACGGCCGCTCCGCAGCCGTGGGGGTCGTCGCGGTCGCCAGCAGCGGCAGGCGGATCAGGAACTCGCTCCCGAGCCCGTGCCCCCCGCTGCGCGCCTCGACCGTGCCGCCGTGCATCTCGACCAGCCGCTTGACCAGGGTGAGGCCGATGCCGAGCCCCCCTTGAGAGCGCTCCAGCGAGCGGTCGACCTGGGTGAACATCTCGAAGACCTGGGGGAGCATGGGCGCGGGGATGCCGACGCCGTTGTCCAGCACGCTGATCGTCACGCCGCTCTCGCCGCCGGTCACGGCGAGCCGGATGTCCCCTCCCGGCTCGGTGTATTTGGCGGCGTTGTTGAGCAGGTTGGCGACCACCTGGGAGAGGCGGGTCAGGTCGGCGTCCACGAACAGCGGCTCGGCGGGGAGGTCGAGGGTGAGGCGGTGGCCGGACTTCTCGATCAGCGGCCGGCTGGTCTCCACCGCGCTCTGCACGGCGGCCTCCAGGGCGATCCGCTCGCGGCGCAGCTCGATCTTGCCGCGGCTGATCCGGCTGAGGTCGAGCAGGTCGTCGATCAGCCGGACCATCTGCTGGACCTGGCGCTCGATCATCGCCCGGGCGCTCTCCTCGGCCGCGGGGTCGTCCTTCGCCAGCCGCAGGATCTGCAGGCCGTTGCGGATCGGCGCCAGCGGGTTGCGCAGCTCGTGGGCGAGGGTGGCGAGGAACTCGTCCTTGCGGCGGTCCGCCTCCCGGCGCGCCCGGGCCAGCGCGAGAGTGCCGCCGACGCGGGCGAGGAGCTCGCGGGCGCTGAACGGCTTGGTGAGGTAGTCGTCCGCCCCGGCCTGGAGACCTTCGACCCGCGCCTCCTCGCCGGCCCGGGCGGAGAGCATGATGACCGGAATCCCGGAAGTCCGCGCGTCCGCCCGCAGCGCCACCAGCAGCCCGAAGCCGTCCAGCAGCGGCATCATCACGTCGGAGATCACCAGGTCGGGCTTCTGCTCGACGGCCGCCCGCAGCGCCCGCCCGCCGTCGGCGACGGGGATCACCTCGTAGTCCGCGGCGAG
>DASWQX010000289.1:0-4957 GCA_036403495.1 Thermoanaerobaculia bacterium | reverse complement strand
GCCGAGAGCTCCAGCTCGAAGAGGGTCTCCAGCGGGCGCGGATCCCCCGGCGCCACCCGCAGCGCCTCGCGAGCCACCGCCAGCCCGCGCTCCAGATAGCTGGTCTTGCCGCTGTCGAGGAAGAGCCAGCGGGCGACCTTGGCCTCCAGCGCGTAGGCCTCGACGAACGAAGGCGCGGCGGCGCGGAGGGCGTCCAGGCGGGCGAGGGTGCCGTCGTTCATCCCCTCCCGCGCCAGCCCCCGCCGGAGGTCCAGAAAAGCCCGGTAGTCCGGCTCTCCGATCTCCAGCTCCAGCCGGCGGACGCGCAGCCGCCGGTCGCCGTAGCCCTGGCGGAGCGCGGCGGCCACGGCGTCCGCGAACAGCCGGGGACGCGAGGCGGGGAGCTCCAGCGCCTCGGTCCAGAGCACCCGGCCGTCCGCGCCGCTCAGGCGGCGCAGACCGATCCGGCAGAGGTCGCCGGCGCAGTCGGCCTCGGACGCCACCACCTCCCCCGCCGCCACCGCCCGCGCCACCGCTACGGGAGATCCCTTGACCGGATTGACCTTGGCGGAGTCGAGGGCGGCCAAGCCGTCGAGCGACGCCACGGTGCGCAGCAGCGCCGCCTGGAGGTTGGCGGCGACCCGCGCCTGGTCGTCCGCCCCGAGGGAGCCGGAGAGCCCGGGCCGGAGCACGGCGACGTAGACCGGGGGGCTCGGCTTGCGGATGAGCAGATAGGCGGCGATCCCGAGGCCCAGGACGAGGACCGCGGCCATCACGGCCACCGCGGCCGTCCAGGGGTGCCGGGGCTCGCTCCGGGGGAGGGGCGCGAGCGGGCCCGTGGGAGTCCCGGAGCCCCAGAGGCCGCCGGCCTGGAGCTCGGCGACGATCTCGCCGGCGTTCCAGCGCTCGCCGGGCTCCTTAGCCAGGGCGCGGGCGACGATCCGCTCCAGGGCCGGCGGCGCGTCCGGCCGCGCCTCGAGCAGGGGGCGGAAATCCTCGAATCGGATGGAGTGCAGCATCCCTTGCCGCTCGCCCTCGAAGGGGTGCCGTCCGGCGAGCATCTGGTAGAGCACCACGCCGAGCCCCCAGACGTCCGCGGCGGGGCCGGCCTCCTCGCCGCGGAGCTGCTCGGGAGCCATGAACGCCGCGGTGCCCACCGCCACCCCCCGCTCGGTGAGACCGGGCAGTCCCGCATGGCGGGCGAGACCGAAGTCGAGGAGCTTCACCCGGCCGTCGGCGAGGACCATGACGTTCTCGGGCTTGAGGTCGCGGTGGACCACCCCGGCGGCGTGCGCCGCCGCCAGCGCGGAGGCGAGCTGGCCGGCGATGGCGGCGGCCTCGGCCACTGGCAGCCAACCTTCCGGCCGGGCGGCGAGGCGCCGGCCTAGAGTCTCCCCGGCATAGAGGGTCATGGCGATGAAGCCGCGCCCCCCGTGCTCGCCCACCTCGTGAACGGTGCCGATGTTGGGGTGGTCGAGGGCGGCGGCTGCCTGCGCCTCGCGGCGGACGCGGAGGCGGTCCCGCGGCGCCGTCTCGCGGTGGGTATGAAGGAACTTGAGCGCCACCTCGCGCCCCAGCTCGAGGTCGAGGGCCCGGTGAACGATGCCCATGCCGCCGCCGCCGATCCGCTCCAGGACGCGGAAATGTGACACCTGTCGGCCGGCCAGCGAGTCGTCCGCCGTCCCCTCCGCGAGCCCCAGGCCGTCGGACGAGAGGAGGAGGGCGCCGCAGTTGGCGCAGCGGTTGTCGAACTCGGAGTGGGCGGCGCCACAGGCGGCGCAGAGGAGCGCCCGCATCAGTGCCCCGTGAAATTCTGAAACCGGTTCAGGTGGAGCGACATCGAACCTGCCTCCGAAGAATGGCACTTGCCTCTGAAGCAGAACAGCGAACGATCATCTTACCTGAAAGGCGGGCGGGGATTCACCAAGCCGGGGAGTGCCTCCGCACGATGGCACCCGACGCGAGAGACATCATCCAGAGATCTTTTATTTTCAGTTGTTTAGGGGACAAGGAGCGGGCGGCACGGCGGTTGCCCTAGGAAGATGGCGAGCGGGATCGATCCCCCGATCGGTCCTGAAACCCGCGGCACCGCCGCACTACCGAGAGAGGTCCACAGCCATGGCCAACATTCCGCAGACCGGCACCTACCTTTCCCAGGACAACCACTTCAAGATTCAGATCGACTCGGCCGATCCCACGAACGGCCAGATCACCGGCATGTACGAGACCACCGAGAGTCCGGAGGGTCCGTTCGTCTCGCAGGGAACGGTGGGGCACTACTCCTGGGTGAACAACGCTCAGGGCCAGTCCGGCGTGGCCCCCTTCAACATCAGCTTCAACGGCAGCATCCGCCCCAACGGGTGGCCCTACTGCATCGTCGATTCCTGGGACGGCGCCTACGAGATGGACAACACCCTGCTGCTGGCGGGCACCCGCGCCTACGTCAACAGCAAGGGCGGAGTGGAGGTCGCCAGCCTCGGCACCCAGAAGTTTTCGAAGTAGCGGCGCCGGGGGGGCGTCTCCGCGCGGACGCCCCCCGGTTCCGTTCGCGGCGAGCTTCCGGGCGCGGCGAAACGGATGCTATCCTGCGGTCATCTTCAGAGCAGAGGAACTTAGAAGGATGACCGGAACCAGGACTGTTCGGAGGCCGGGCTTTGCCGCCCGGCTGGCTAAAATCGAAAAAATGGGAAGGCTCGCCGCCGTTTTCCTGGCGGTGATGGCGGTGGTGGCGCTGGCGGGCGTCCTGCCCGCGAACGCGGCGGCGCCGGCTGCGGGCGCGGGCGGCAAGCCGGGGCTCTTCGTGATGCCCGAGCCGCGCGAGCTGACGCCGGCGGAACGGGCGGCGGTCGAGCTCGCCGCGGCCTACATGGAGCGCGGCCCCGCGGCCTGGTGGGACCGCTTGGCCGCCGACGCGCCGCTCCGCCGCCTGGGGCGGGAGGCGGCGCTGGAGGAGATCGGCGTCCGCGCCGGACCGGCCGACGGCGCCACCTGGCAGCTCCTGACGCCGGGGCCGAAATTCACCCCGCAGACGGCGGTCTTCGGCATCGATTTCCCCTCCGGGATCGACGAGACGCTGGTCCTCCACCTCGCCGACCAGGGGGGCTGGAAGATCCTCGACGTCCGCATCACCGCCGAGCCCCTCGCCGCCGCGCCGCATCCCGCCGCCGCCGCGGGAGGAGGATCGAAAGGCCATCGCGCCATCGCCGAATCCGCCGGTCCCGCCGCCGCTCCCGAGCCGGACCCGGTCGACCGTTCGACCCTCCTGCGCGCCGCCCTCGGGCTCTTCGTTCTGGCGCTGGCCGGCGCCCTGGGCACCCTCCTGCTGGCCTACCGCAGCCGGCGCAAGCCGGCGTTCGCCGCCGGCGGGGCGACCGCGCTCGCCGCGGCCGGTTTGGCAGCCTGCATGGTGTGGGCCTCCCACGCGGCACCCCGGCCCGCCGGTGGTCCAGCCCCGGCGCCGACGACCGCGAGCGCCGCCGACGACTCCGGCGTCCTCCGCCTCGGCTCCCTCGACTCCCTGCGCCAAGCGCTCGCCGACGGCAGCGACCGCGCGGCGATCGAGCGCCGGCTGGCCGCGCCGCCCGCCGATCCGGCGCTGCGCGGCATCCAGGACCTATGGCGGGCCCAATACCTCCTCTCGGCCTCGGACCTGAAGGGCGCCGGCGCCATCCTCGATCCCCTGGCCGCGCACTCCCGGGCGCCGCTGGGCGACCTGCTCCACGCCCGCCTGGCTTTCCGCCGCCTGCAGCGCGAGCAGACCCAGACCTTCTACGACGCGGCGATCGAGGACGGCCTCGACGTCGACTTGACGCGACTCGAAGCCGCCTTCGCCAAGTCGCTGACCGATCAGGACGATCAGGGCGAGGTCGAGCTGGCGCGCCTGACGGCGATGGGCTCGCGCCTGAGCGAGCCCTGGTACGCCGCGGCGCGCGCGTCCGCCGTGGAGGACCGGCTGGAGGAGGCCGAGAACCTCCTGCTCCGCGCCTGGACGCTTGAGCCGACACCCCGCGGCGACCTCTTCGAGGACCCCGCCTTCGCCTTCCTGGTCACCCGTCCCAAGCTGTTCCCCGTCTTCCAGTTCAACCAGGCGGAGGAGCCGCGCCCGGCGTTCACCGGCGCCCGGCATCCGGTGACGATGCCGCTGAGCGCCGAGGTCACCACCTGCGGCGAGTCGTTGCACGCGACCGTCACCGGGGCGAACCTGGTGGTGCCGGGCGGCGCCGGGCTGGCCCCCGAGGGCTCCGCCGTCGAGGACGCCACGGCCTGGAGCAAGAAGGCCGACGCGAAGGCGCTCGCCGCCCTCCCTTCGCTGACGCAAGGCATGGCGGCCAGCGCCATCCTCCAGCCGCGCAACCTGCGGATCGCCCAGCGGGCGGGGCGCGCCCTCGCCGAGCAGAACCGCTGGGCCGAGCTGCTGGCGCTCACCGATCCCATCACCGCCGACATCGGGCACGCCCCGTCGCTGCTCGTCCGCCTGCGCGCTCAGGCCCTGCGCCAGCTCGACCGCCAGGAGGAGGCCCGCCAGCTCCTCATCCAGCTCGCCAAGAGCGACATCGCCGGCCGCCGGCCCAAGGCCGGCACGCTGATCGACCTCTCCGAGCTGTTCGCCGCCGCCGGCGAGTACGACACCGCCATCAAGCTCTCCGAGAAGGCCGACCGCCAACTGCCCTCGCCGCGCGGCGAGCAGCGGCGCAAGCAGCTCGCCATGGACCGCGACCTGGCGGCGTCCTACGCCAGCTTCAAGTCGGAGCACTTCGAGGTCCGCTACCCGAAAGCCACCGGCGAGGCCTACGCGCGCGGCGTCACCGTGGTGCTGGAGAAGGAGCGCGAGCGGCTGGCGAAGTGGATCCCCGGCGCCGGCGGCAAGTCGGTCGAGGTCCTCCTCTTCCCGATGCGTGAATTCTTCGCCAACTTCGGCGGCGACATGGGGGTCGTCGGCGTCTTCGACGGCAAGGTGCGGGTCCCCTTCGCCGAGATC
>DASWQX010000288.1:0-4483 GCA_036403495.1 Thermoanaerobaculia bacterium | reverse complement strand
TGCAGGCGGACTATTACGACAACGAAGGGCATGTGATCCGTTACACCGTCACCGCGCGTCCCGACGGCTCGCTGGAATTCCTCTCCGCGGCGGAGCCGGGCGCTCCACGCTACCGGTTGTCGTACAGCCGGGCGCCGCAGGACCGCATCGCCGGCCAGTTCGAGCTGGCGACACCGGACAAGCCTGCGGAGTTCAAGACCTATCTCCGCTGGGTGTTGCGGCGTCCGGCCGCGCCTGCGCCCAAGTGATCGTCCTCGAAACGGAAAGGCTTCTCTTCCGTGATCACGCGCCGGCGGATCTCGATCTCTACTGTGAGCTGGAGGCCGATCCCGAGGTGCGCCGGTTCGTGGGGGGGAACCCGCGGACTCGCGAGCGCGCGGAGGCGAAATTCCTCGACTTTCTGACCCCCGTCGAGGACCGCCTGGGCCTGTGGGCGACCGTCTACAAGCCCACGGATCGCTACATCGGGTATTGCGGCGTCTATCCTCATTTTGGCCTCCAGGGGCCGATCCCTTTCGAGGGGGCTCTAGGATACACGCTCGCTCGGCCCTACTGGGGACGCGGCCTGGCCACCGAGGCCGCGCGCGGCTTCGTGGATTTCGGCTTCGACGAGCTCCACCTGCGCCGCATCGTGGCGATGGTGGAGGTCGGCAACGGCGCGTCCGTCCGCGTGATGGAGAAGCTGGGATTCCGGCTATGGCATCTCGAAACGATCAATCGCCGGTCTTTCTATCATTTCGAGCTGCTGCCGGACTCTCCTCGTCGTCCTCGTCCGCGGGCCGTTTGAAGTAGCGGCCCGGCGTGGTGCCGAGAGCGCGCCGGAAGGCCGCCACGAAGGCGCTCGTGCTCTCGTAGCCGACCGCGCCGGCGGCGCCGCCGACCGTCTCCCCCTCGGCCAGTCGTTGCAGGGCGTGGAGGAGGCGAGCGCGCTGTCTCCAGACGCCAAATGCGAGGCCGGTTTCGGCGCGAAAGAGCCGCTCGAGAGTCCGCGGGCTGGCCGCCGAGGCGCGGGCCACTTCGTCCAGCGTGTGGCGCGCCGCGGGGTCCGCGCGGATCCAGGCCGCGGCCCGGGCCGCGCGCGCGTCCCGCGGCATCGGGAGGTCGAGCGGCGTCAGGGGGAGGACGGTCAGCTCGTCGAGCAGGAGGTCGAGGAGATGGCGCTCCGGCGGGATGCGCCGGTCGAGGGTCTTCAGTCGCATCGTGCGGCGCAGGACCTCGCGCAGCAGCGGCGAGACCTCGACGATCCGGCAGACCTCCGGCAGCCGGCCGCGGAGCGCCGCGTCGAGCGGGCTCAGATAGAGGGCGCGCAAGGCGACGCCGCCGGCCACCTCCACGCTGTGCCGCACGCCGGCCGGCACCCAGACGGCCTGATGGGCGGGGACCACCCAGAGGCCCGCGTCCGTGTGCGCCGTGAGCATGCCGCGCGAGGCGAAGAGGATCTGCCCCCATTCGCTGACCCGGTCGCGCCAGGTGTAGGCCGCCGCCCAGGCGACCGACATCGTGCGGACCTCCGGCCCGGCCTCTTGGCGTGTTCTCGACATTGGCTGGCAGTATAGGGTTAACTCGGAGCGCGGGAGACGTCTATCGTAGGGCTGTTCCCGCGACCTCTCGCCGAATCGAAAGGAGATGCCCGGATGCCGCCATCCCAGGAGCGCCCCATCAACCATCTCGCGCACTTCGCGATCAACGCCGACGATGTGAACCGCGCGCGGCGGTTCTACGAAAAGGTCTTCGGCTGGCGCTTTGAAGCCTGGGGACCGCCGGGCTTTCTCAAGATAGCCACCGCCGACGGCCGCGATCCCGGTCCCCTGGGAGCCCTGCAGAAACGCCGCGAGCTGATCGCCGGTGAACCGATGGTCGGGTTCGAATGCACGGTCGCGGTGGCGGACGTGGACGCCGTCGCCGCCGCGGTAGTGGCGGGCGGCGGTACGATTCTGATCCCACGGACCTTGATCCCCACCGTCGGCCACCTGATCTTTTTCCGCGATCCGGAAGGCAACGCGGTCGGCGCCATGCAATACGATTCGAGCGCAGTGGACGAAATCTGAAAGGAGAGAGGCATGGAAAGGAATATCGCCGGCGGAGTCGTGGTCATCGTCGCCTACCGGCCGCGGCCGGGGAAGGAGGATCTCCTCCTGCAGCTCACGAAAGAGCACGTGCCGATCCTCCGCGGCCAGGGCCTCGCCACCGATCGTCCGGTCCAGGCCATGCACGCCGCCGACGGCACGATCATCGAAGTCTTCGAGTGGAAATCGCAGGCGGCGATCGAAGCGGCGCACCAGAATCCCGAGGTGTTGAAGCTCTGGGAACGCTATGGCGAGGCCTGCGAGTACGTGCCGCTGGTGAGCGTCAAGGAGTGCAGCGAGATGTTCGCGGGGTTCGCGCCGATCGAGCTGTAGGGCCTGATCCGTGGTTTCCAGGATGGAGAGAGTTGGATTTGCCCTTATAGAGACTTGCCTAGAATAATAATTTCAACCACCGGTGCACCTGCTGGCGGTGAGAGCTGCTAAGCTTTATACAGAAATACGGCAGCTCGTCCGTCTGGGGAGTGGTTGAGGCAAGGCTACCTGGGAGGGGGGAATCCATGGATGCGTCGATTGAGAAAGTGGTCGTGGCGGTGCATGGTGTCGGCGATCAGACCCGGTTCGCCACGCTACAGCAGACGCTGTCCCAATTCTGCCGATATCACGGCGCGGCGGCTGGAGTTCCCTTGGGGAACTTTCACACCGATGGAGGGACTTCGCTGGTCCTCCCCGGAGGCTACCCGCCGGAGCTCCGCAAGCTCGCGTTCGCGGAAGTCTATTGGGCCGGCATTCCCCGAAAGGTGGCCAGGGAGAATTATTCCCTGGAAGACATCAAGCCCTGGGTACGCACGATCATCAGCCGCGTCCGTATGCGCGGCCTGGCTTGCAGGGACCTTGACGCGGCCGACCAGGGCATGATCGAACAGGTGCTCGGCGAGATGCTCCAGACGATCGAGTTGCTGGAGCAGCTCTGTTTCCTGGCTGACAAAGCAGGTGTCTTCTCTTTCGACCTCAAGAAGATCCTGGTCGATTACGTCGACGACGTGCAGATCGTGGCGGAATTCAAGGCCCAGGGCAAGGAGATCGGCGATACCTTCGAGGAGCGGATGGAGTCGGTGTGTCGAGAGTATCCGAACGCGGAGATCTATATCATTGCGCACAGCGAAGGCACGGTGGTCTCCCTGCTTGGCTTGCTCAGCGCACTTTGTGGGTCCAAGGACTCAGCGTGGATCAAGAACGTTCGCGGCTTCATGACCCTCGGCTGTCCGATCGACAAGCATCTGATCCTCTGGCCCGAGCTGTTCGAGGCTTTTACCTCCCCGCGCCGCCGGCCCACGACGCCTATCGAGTGGCGGAACTACTATGACTTCGGCGATCCCATCGGCTTTGCGCTTGATACGGCGCGCGCGACTTTCGCGGCGCCCGCATGGACAGGCGTCTTCAATTTCCCTGCCGACCACGATCACGGCTTCGCACGCTATCCGTTGGCGGGCAAGGCCCACGTCGACTATTGGCAGGACCCGGATGTCTTCGGCCATTTCATCCAACAGGTCGTCTACAAGGACGAGAAGATCGAACCGAAGCCCGAGGGCAGGAGCTATGCGAAACCGCCCGCCGACAAGAAGGTGTCCCAAGTCGTCAGTTGGGTCAGTCCCTACCTGGGGGCGCTCGTGCTGCTCTTTTGCGCCGTTCTGGTCCTTTACAACGCAGCGCACGGCGCCGTTCGTCCTGACCTTACCCTCCCTGGTGCCGCGCGGGCTGTACCCGTCGTTCAGAACCCGCTGGACGAGGGGCCACGACAAACCTTCGGAAGCGTTGCCGCCATCACCTGCCTGCTCGCCGGACTGACAGTCGGGGCAAGGCTCCCGCGTTTGAGCGGCCTCTGGCGATGGCATCTGTTCGGTTTGGGCGCCTTCTTCCTGTCGATCGTCGCCTACGGGTGCTTCACGTGCCTGTTCGTGAGCCCCAACCCATTCCGGACCTGCCTGATCGACGATACGGTTCACGGAGTCTTTGACTTCAGCATGGTAGGCATCGCCGTCATGGTGCTGATCGCCGTCTACCTGGTGAGCCGGTTCATGCCGGCTTGGGGCACGCAAGCGCTTCTGGTGCCGGGTAGCCTCGCGTTGGCGTATGTCCTTTTCCGTCACATCAAGACCCAGATGGCCAGCCTGCCGAAGGCGCATCTCGAGCTGCATCAATTGTGGCCGGTATTCCTGGCGACTGCATTTTTTCTGTATATCTGGTGGCTGGTGGCGCTCCTCTTCGACTTGACATTTGTCTGGCACCGGTACATCCGGTTTTCTGGTAAGGGCAAGTATCTGAGGCTACCGAAGACACAAGGATCTCAAGACTCCGTCTCGGTGGAGTTGCGGCCCATCGCGCCACTCCCAGCGGGCGGTTGACTCCCAGGCTCCTACATAGATTCATCAGGCGGGGTTTCGACGGTAAGACTTGGG
>DASWQX010000287.1:0-4055 GCA_036403495.1 Thermoanaerobaculia bacterium | reverse complement strand
GGGCTGCCGCTGGAGATCGTGTTCGACCAAGTGGTGTCGGGCGAGACCGTGGCCTGGTAAGGCACCGTGTTCCAGGCGCCCCAGACGCCGGTGGAGCTGCGCTCGCGCCAGACCAGTTGGACGGTGCCGGTGCCGTTGGTGGCGTAGCCGGCGGCCGTCAGCGTGCCCGGGGTGCCCCAGGTGCTCTCAGCGGTCTGTATCCAAGCGATGCTGGTCGCGGCCGGTGGCGGCGCCGTCACGATCAGCGAAGCGACGTTGCTGTAGCCGGAGGACAGGCCGTTGTAGGCGTAGACCCGGAACTGATACGAGCCGGTGGGCGGGTTGGATCCCGTCGAGTAGGTGGTGGCGTTGGCGCCGGTGCTCCCCATGTCGGAGAAGGCGCTCCCCGAGTAGGAGAACTGGGCGGTGAAGGCGGTCTCGTTGTTGCTGTTGTCCGTCCAGCTCAGGGTGATCACCTTGGTGGTGGTGTTGTAGGAGGCGGTCAGGTTGCTCGGCGCCGCCGGCGCCACCTGGGGTGTCGAGGCGCTGGCGATGCCTGAGAACGCCGAGCTCCCCGCGCTGTTGTTGGCCCGGATCTGGTAGTCGTAGGTGTTCCCGGGCGTCACGGTGTTATCGGTGTAGGTGGTGACGTTGGCGCCCACCGTGACGATCGATCCGAAGGCCGCGGGGTAGATCCGGCGCTGGATTTCGAACCCGGTCTCGTTGTTGCTGTTGTCGGTCCAGTTGAGCCGCACCGAGGTCGACGACAGAACCGTGGCCGCGAGCCCGGACGGCGCCACCGGGATGCTCTGGGAGGTCGTCACGGTGGCGACGTTCGTGTAGTTGGAGCCCACCGTGCCGTTCAACGCCCGCACCCGGTAGTCGTAGGCGGTCGCCGCCAGTACGCTGTTGTCGGTGTAGGTCGCGACGTTGGCGCCCACCGTCGCGATCTGGGCGAAGGTGCCGGAGGGCGAGAGCCGGCGCTCGATTCCGAACTGCGTCTCGTTGTTGCTGTTGTCGGTCCAGTTCAGCCGCACCGAGGTGGACGAAAGGAGCGTGGCCACGAGGCCGGTCGGCGCCGCGGGCGCCGGCAGCGGGGTGGTCACGGTCGCGACGTTCGAGAAGCCGGAGGCGCCGGCGCTGTTCGACGCCCGCACGTGGTAGTCGTAGGCGGTCGCCGCCACCACGGTGTTGTCGATGTAGGTGGTGACGTTGGCGCCCACCGTGCCGATCTGGGTGAAGCCGCCGGCGCCGGCCGGCCGCCGCTCGATCAGGAACTGCGTCTCGTTGTTGCTGTTGTCTCTCCAGGTGAACTGCACCGAGGTGGGCGAGAGCGGGACTGCCACGGGGACGGACGGCGGCGCCGGCACCGTCGGCGCGACGGCGATCGTCCGGCTGGTGGCGGACTGGAAGTTGCGGCCGGTGGCGTCGGAGACGGCGGTCGCGGTGATCGTCTGGTTGCCCGCCGCCAGGAAGGTGGTCTGAAGCGCGGAGCTGCCGGCGGGGGGCGTCACGGAGGTGGCGCCCGTCCAGGTTCCCGGCGTCATCGTGAAGTTGACGGCGTCGGTGTAGGGATAGCAGGGGCGCATCTTGACCGTGTAGGTGGCCGCGGTCCCCTGCGTCGCCGTGGCCGAGCCGCTGATCATCGGCGTCAGCACCGTCGATCCACCCGTGCCGAGCAGGTCCAGCCAACCCAGCGGATAGCTGCTGCCGCCCGTATAATTCAGCCGGTCGGGCAGGAGCCAGCCGCCCATGCCGTAGGCGAACTGATAGCCCCAGCTCAGATCGGCCAGCAGGGCCTGCACGGTCTCGTTGTTGCCGTCGCCGTCGGCGTCGCCGCAGCCGTTGCCGAGGTAACCCCAGATTCCCGCCTTGGCATAGGCCTTGAGCCCGCCCTCTACATAGGCGATCGATTCGTCATAGACCCCGACCCGCAGCATCACGCGGGCGTAGGCCGTGGCGTCGAGCTTGGCCTGGACGGCGCCGGTCGGACCGGTGAACGCGAAGTTGTCCGTGAAGTTGCTGGTGCCGGAGCAATCGTCGGTCGTGCAGGTATAGGAGAAGGTGCCGTTGGCGTTGGCGCCGAGGTGAGCCGTCAGGTTGCCCGAGATGGACGCGTTGAGCGTCGTGCCGGCATAGATCGGCAGGGTGAAGACGAGCCGCACGGGGATCCAGCCGATGACGAAGGTGACGTCGCCCAGCTCCGGCTCGGCCAGCTTCCACTCGTGGTCCCACGTGGCGCTGGCGCTCGCGCTGGCCTGCAGGTCGCCGTTGCCGGCGATCGACGCGTTGCCGCTCGCCGTGGCGCTGACGAACTTGAAGCCCACGGGGACTCCGAAGCATTTACGGATCTTGTACGTCGCCGCCAGCGTGACCTGGCCGCTCACCGGCAGGTTGAGGCTGAGCTGCCCCTGAATGCCGCCGGAGAACGGCAGGCTCTGGTTCAGCAGGTTCTGGGAGTACGGATAGGTGCGGTTCCGGGTCTCCGAGTCCCAGGAGCAGCCGAACGAGAACTTGCCCTTGACGTAATCGGGATCGACGTAGGCCTCGTAACCCGCGGGGAAGTTGGGATTCTCCATCGCCGCCAGGAGCTCCTGCGACATATAGATCACGTCGTTGGAGGTGCCGCTGCCGTCGGGATCGTCGGCGAAGGCCTCGTTGACCATGTCCTTCTGGGTCGCGCTTACCGGCAGATCGGCGACGCCGTTCGGGTTCACCTGCCACATCTGGGTGTTCTGCGCCGGAGCGCCGGACGGGACGGTATCGATCAGACGCCAGTCGGGGCTGGCGCTCATCACCTGCGCGGTAACAGGTTGCTGCGCGTCGAGCTGCCAGGCGCTTCCCAGGACCGCGGAAAACGCGAGAGACAGTATGGACAAGACGGTTTTTCGATGAGTCGTCATTCAAACACTCCCTTTTTTCAGGGCGGCAGCATGCCGCGGTGAGTGCGTTTATAAACGCAGACCCATCGGAAAAGATGCACTCCGCACTCCCGAGAGAAGAAGATAGCAAGATTATATAAATTGAGTCGCTGACCCGCGGCCCTGGTGGACTGCGGAAAACGGATATGCGCCGCCCTCTGGGGCTACCGCTACAGTGGGGAGCACTTTCCGAACACCCTCTCAGCGTCCTTGCCGTCCTTTACGTCCTTGTCTGGCTCTTTCTGGCGCGAATGCTGTCCCAGACTCTGATCGCGTCGGGGAATCCCGAGCCGTGCGCGTCGCGATTCGCCGCGAGAGGCGGACTGGGCGAGGTGGAAGCGCCGCCCACGTGGGCGAGACCGCCAACGAGTTGGGCGGAAGCCCCGCCCACTCGGGCCAGAGGACTTTTTGCTTCTCGCGGCCTCCGCGGAGGGCCGGCCGAGCCCCCCTCTGGCAGCAACTGTGGTAGCCTTTGTACACTAAGTCTGAAAATCACTGGGGATTCCCGTGGTGCGCCATCCGCAGGGTTGGAAGCATGAAGTGCGGCAAGACTCGTTTGACGGGCCCGGCATCCTCCGGCTGGAGGAGAGCCTCAGCCAGTCCGACGGCGCGGATCATCGACAGCTATTGTCTCTAAGGAAACGCCCCATGCCGCGAGTGCTTCCCATCCTCGTCGCCGCCTTCATCCTGATCGCCGCGGCCCAGGCGCCCGATCCGGGGCCACCGGCCTGGGTCGAGGTCGATCCGAACGCCATCGAGAGAGCCGACCAGCCGATGCAGATCGACGTCGGCGGCATCCCGCAAGGACAGACGGTGACGCTTCAGATCCTGCAGGATTGCAACGGCGATCACCGGCCCGACCTTCAGGGCCAGGGAGACTGCAAGAGCCCCCTCTATGCAAGAGACAGCAGCAAGGCGGACTCGCGGAACCGGGTCGAGGACTCGCTCGATTTCACCGTCCTGGAAAAGAGCGGCACCCCACTGCCGCGGAACCGGGCGCTCTGGCTGCGCGCCTCCCGGCCGGGCTCGCGGCAGGGGGTCCTCTCTCTTTTCGGGCTGGTCGACGATCCGTGCACGCTCTGGCAGTCCCCGCGGGAGGTCTTCCACCTCGGCGCCTGCGGCAAGAGCGCCGTGGCCCAGGCGTTGCGCCGCCAC
>DASWQX010000286.1:0-8896 GCA_036403495.1 Thermoanaerobaculia bacterium | reverse complement strand
ACCGGTGCCGCG
Organism: Thermoanaerobaculia bacterium; assembly: GCA_036403495.1. Lineage (GTDB taxonomy): Bacteria > Acidobacteriota > Thermoanaerobaculia > Multivoradales > UBA5704 > DATARR01. Next base: position 8,884 of record DASWQX010000286.1, on the reverse strand, counting down.
CCCGGAGGAGGGGTTGACCAGGAATCGGATGCCGCCTGAATCCGTCGTCGCCGTCATCGTCAGGCCTCCATGACCGCAGAGATGTCCTCCGGGAGCGCGCCCTGGCGCCGGCCGGTCCAGGCCGTCACCAGGAACAGGACGGCGAAGGAGGCCGCCAGCGAGACCGCCGTGGGCAGGGCGCCGCGCGGCAGCGGCGGCTTGGGGAGACCGGGGAAGAAGGTCTGCCGCGCCAGCAGCTCCAGGCCGAGGTTGAGGGCCGTGCCGGTGACGATCGAGGCGGTCGCCGCCGCGGCCGTCACCCGTTTCCAGTTCAGGCCGACGGCCAGGGCGGGGGCCAGCGCGGCGCCGAAGGTGCCGAAGGAGAAGGTGCCGAGCAGGGCGATCAGGTCGTTGTAGCCGAGCGCCAGCGCCGCCGCGGCGAGGGTGACGCCGACGGTCGCCAGCCGCCCCCAGAGGAGCTCGTCGCCGACCCGGCGGCCGAAGGCTCGCGGGAGGTCGCGCACCAGGACCGCGGCGCCGAGGTTCATGAAGGAGTCGGCCGTGGACATGATCGCCGCCAGGATGGCCGCCACGGCGAGGCCGGCCAGGGGGGCCGGCGCGAAGCCGAGGAGGAAGGCGGGCGCGGCGTCGTCCGGCTTGGCGAGCGGCGCCAGCTTCCCCTGCGCGATCAGCGCCGGCACGGCGAGCCCGATCCCCAGCCAGATCAGCAGGCAGAGCGCCTGCGAGCCGCCGAGGACCAGCGGCAGCCACTTCAGCCGGCGGGGGTCCTGGATCATGAAGAACTTGTTGAGCATGTGCGGCTGGCCGAGCACGCCGATGCCGAAGACGAAGAAGAAGCCGAGCGCGGTCAGCGCCGGGGTCTTGCCGAGCGGCTCGAGGAACTGGCGGCCGAAGCGGGGCGAGGCCGCGATGCTGTGCACCACCTGGCCGAAGCCGCCGCCAGCGGACATCGCATAGCCGAACACCGCGACCGCCGCCAGGATCATCAGGGAGCCCTGGAAGACGTCCGTGTAGACCCCCGCCATCATGCCGCCGGCGATGCTGTAGAAGAGGAGGACGGCGAGGCCGGCACCCACCCCGGCCGGCAGGCTGACGCCGAACACGGCCTCGGTCAGGGTCCCCATCGCCAGCAGTTGCGTTCCCAGGTAGCCGACGGTGCCGATCAGGATCGCCACCGCCGCCGCGGCCGAGGCGGTGCGGCTGCCATAGCGGGCGAGGACGGCATCGGGGATCGTGTAGACCTCCCGCACCTCGGCCAGCAGGCGCAGGCGCTTGGCGAGCGTCCAGGCGAGGAGGGTCGGCGTGAAGCCGATCGACAGGTTGATGAACAGCGACGAGAGCCCCATCCGGTAGGTCAGCCCCGGGCCGCCCAGGAAGACGAAGCCGCTGAACGCCGCCGCCATGGTGGCGAGGCCGGTGACCACCACGCCGAGTCCCTGCCGCGCCACCCAGAAGTCGCGCGCGCTCCGCGTGCGGCGGAGGGCCCAGACCCCCAGTCCCAGGCAGACCGCGAAGTAGAGGAGCGTCGAGGCGACGATCAGCGGGCGGCCGAGGATCGGCACGTCAGCCCTCTCCCTCGCGCGTTTGGCGCAGTTGCCGCATCCGTTCCAGATCCTCCTCCCGCAGCCCGTGGCGGTCGAAGGAGAGGGCGTACAGGAGCCCCAGGCCGAGGAGCGGGACGGGGACCAGGACGAAGATCATCAGCGCCGTGGCCAAGGGCAGGCCGCCGACGTCCGGACCGCCTCCCGGCAGCGTGAGGATGGCCGCGAGGCCGCCGGCGAGCAGCACCCAGAGGGCCGCGAGCGGCGGTCCCAGGCCGCCGAGGTGTCCCTGCCGCATCGCTCCGAGAGCGATCAAGGCCACCGGGAAGGTCGCGCCGCCGAACGCCGCCAGCCAGGCCGCTCCGGGCGGGCCGAGGCAAAAAGCGCCGAGGGCGGCCAGTGCCGCGAGCTCGAGCTGGACGAGGACGAAGCGTTGATCCAAGACGGCTCCTCAAGGGAAGATCGGGCGATTCTATCCGCTATGATCTCCCCCATGCCGAATCCTCAGATCCAGATCCTGATCTGCCTGAACGAGCGGCCGGCCGACAGCGCCAAGCCGAGCTGCGCCCCCAAGGGGTCGCTCGCGGTCTACCACCGCTTCAAGGACCGGGTGAAGGAGCTCGGTATCCGCGACCGCGTGATGGTCACGCGCACGGGGTGCCTCAAGCACTGCAGCCAGGGGATCACCGTCGCCGTCTGGCCGTTCAACCTCTGGTACCGCCAAGTGACGGTGGATGACATCGAGGAGATCCTCGAACGCACCGTGCTGGCGGACGGCCAGGAGGTCGAACGGCTGCGGATGCCGGATATTCCCTGGGAATAGACGCCCTGGGAGTGAATCCTACAAGCCCAGCGACGTCACCATCTCCGAGATCCGGATCGTAGTGAGCCGCTTCATCCCGCGCGGGGAGATCCCGAACTCCTTGCGGAAGGAGGCCGTGAAGTGGCTGTGGCTGGAGAAGCCGAGCCCGAGCGCCAGCTCGCTGAGGTCGGCGGTCCCCTCGGTGACCGGCTCCAGGGCCTCCCGCAGGCGCAGCCGGTTCAGGTAGCGGTGGATCGGCACGCCGACGTCATCCCGGAAGATCCGGCAGAGATGGAACGCGGAGACGTAGAGCGCGCGGGCGATGTCGTCGATCTGCAGGCGCTCGCGGAACCGCCGCTGCAGCAGCGCCTTGACATCCTCGGAGTAGCCCCGCCGGGCCCGCGACGAGTCGCGGTGGACGGCGGGGGGCCCGTCGGCCGGGCAGCACCTCCTCGCCACCTGGTCGAGGACTTTCAGGACCGCCTCCTCGATCGCCAGTGGATCCTGCGCCGCCGGGCCCTGCAGCCGGCGGACGAGCAGGCGCTGGAGCAGGTAGGCGCGGAAGAGGCCGTGGACGTGCGGCCGCGAGAACAGCGCGTCGGGGCACTCCCGGGCCGCCGGGTCGTGGCGGGCCAGCAGCTCGAGCAGGACGTCGCGGCGGACGACGATCGTGCTGCCGTGATCGCTGCAGCCGAACGGGTGCTCGGAGCGGTAGGGCTCGCCCGGGTTGGAGAGCAGGACCGAGGTGGCGTCGATGACGGCGGCCCGCCCCTGGGTGTGCAGGATGAAGGCGCCCGAGTGGACGAAGCTGACGGCGTGCCAGGCCTGGCTGCGCTCGTCTGACAGCTCCGGCCGGCCGGTGGCGCATTGCCAGAGTGTGATGCCGCAACGTGGACTGTTGAAGAGCCATTCATTATTGACCCCGGGGACGTTGACCCCGGGGGCGCTCCCGGCGGCACTATGGATGGCGGGCTCGATGGAATCGTTCATATCCGTGGACCTCCTGTTCACGATTTCCACGGTAGGGCGGCGCCGGGTGAGGCACCATGAGCGGGAGATGAGCGGGCGCTGAGACGCCGGGGAATCGGGGGAACCTTGCGGTGCCGCCCACGTAATAAGGAGGAGATGAGCTTGTCCGCGCGCCTCGCGTTCGACGAATTTGAGCTGTGGCTCGACAGCGGCGAGCTGTTCCGGGAGGGCTCGCCGGCGGCCCAGCTCCAGCCTCAGCCGGCCCGGCTCCTGGAGCTGCTCGCCAGCCGCTCGGGCGAGGTGGTGAGCCGGGACGAGATCCGGCAGGCCGTCTGGGGGGACTCGTTCGTCGACCTCGACGCCAGCCTCAACTTCTGCGTCAAGCAGCTCCGGCGCTCCCTCGGCGACTCCGCCACCTCGCCGCGCTACATCGAGACCCTCCCCCGCCGGGGCTACCGGTTCCTGCGGCCGGTCCGGACCGGGCCGGCTGCGGCTACGGTGGCGACGGTGGCGGAGGAGGATGCCGCCGCCGAGCCCGCGCGGCCCGCCCCCTCGCGGCTCGTGGCGCTCCGGGCCCGCTGGCGCCTGCTCTCGGGACTGGCGGCCACCGCCGGCGCGCTGACCGTGCTGATCCTCCTGACTGGTGGCCGTGCCGATTTCCAGCCCCGCCACCCGCGGCTCGGCATTTTTCCTCTCGGCTGTCAGGGCCGGGCTCCCGCCGACCTCCAGATCTGCGGCGGCATCACCGACGCCCTCACGGCCGAGATCGCGCGCCGCTTCCAGCAGGACGTCGACGTGATCGCCCCGACCTCGTCCCGGATCTACCAGGAAAGCCGGCAGAGCTCCTGGGTGATCGGCAAGCGATTGGGAGCGACCCACCTGCTGACGGGTACCGTGGCGACCTCCGGCGGGCGGCTCCGCATCACCGCGCGGCTGGCGAAGAGCTACGGCAGGGACCTCTGGGAGGAAACCTTCGACGGCGAGCTGATGGACGCTCCGCGCGTCTACGAAGCGATCGCGCAACGGGTCGCGAAGACGCTGCACCTCCCGCTCCCGGCTCCCCCGGCCGCGGCCCCGCCGCTGTCCCGGGAAGCCTCGGAGGCCTTCCTCAAGGGGACCTACCTGCGGCACCACTGGAACTTCCCCGAGGCGGCGAAGACTCTCGGGGACGCGATCCTCCTGGCGCCGCGCTACGCTCCGGCCTACGCGGAGCTCGCCCTGGCGCGGACCGACCGGGAGGCGCGACCGCAGGACGACGCGCCCGCGACCCTGGCGGCGGCCCGGCGGGCCCTCCTGCTCGATCCCAGCCTCCCCGAAGCGCATCTGGCCCTGGCCAACGCCCTGTTCAAGGACCTCGTGGACTGGCAGGGTGCCGAAGCCGAGTACCGGCAGGCCCTGGTGCTGAGCCCCCGCAATGCCGAAGTCCTCAACGGCTATGCCCGGTACCTGATCGCTCTCGGCAGGTTCGACGAGGCCCTCCAGCACCTCGACCGGGCCCGCGAGCTCGATCCGGCTTCCATGGAGGTCACCTCGGACTACGCCTGGCTCCTCTTCCTCGCCGGCCGCGACCGGGAAGCGGTCCGGCAGGCGCGGAGCACTCTCACGCTCCTCGGGATGACGCAGGCGGCGATCCCCGAGATCGCGGATTTCGGCTGGAGTTGGGCGAATCACATCCTGACCTTCGGCTCGCTGCGGCTCGGCGACGAGAAGACCGCTCTCGACAACGGGAAGGAATGGATGAAGATCATCGGCAACGAAGCCGACCCGGCGGGGCTCCGGTCGATTCCTGAGTTCCTGGAACGGCGGTACCGGGTCGTGGTCGAGTACGCCCGGAAGTATCCCGGCTCGTCCTACACCCTGGCCCAGGCCGCGGCCGTCACGGGGCGGACCGGTGAAGCGCTCGACGCCCTGGAGCAGGAATGCCGGAACGGCGGCGAGGGGGTGCTGTTCAACTACGTCGCGGTGGAGCCGCTCTTCACCCCCCTCCACAGAGACCCCCGCTTCGCGAAGATCGTCGACTGCACCCACCTTCCCCAGGACGCGCCCGTGCGCCTCACCCTCAAGGCCGAGGCCCGCTAGAAGGAGGAATGAGCTTGCCAGCACGCCTCGCGTTCGACGAATTCGAGCTGCTCCTCGACAGCGGCGAGCTGTTCCGCGCGGGCTCGCCGGCCGCCCAGCTCCAGCCGCAGCCGGCCCGGCTGCTGGAGCTGCTCGCCAGCCGCTCCGGCGAGGTGGTGAGCCGGGACGAGATCCGCCAGGTCGTCTGGGGGGATTCGTTCGTCGACTTCGACGCCAGCCTCAACTTCTGCGTCAAGCAGCTCCGCCGGGCGCTCGGCGACTCCTCGACCTCGCCGCGCTACATCGAGACCCTCCCCCGGCGGGGCTATCGCTTCCTGCGGCCGGTCCGCAAGACGCCCACCGCGGAGATCGCCCTGGACGGGATTCAGGTCCCAGCGCCGGCCCCGGCGCCGGCGCCTCCCTCAGCGCCGGCCGCCAGGGCGGGGTGGCGCCTGCCGGCCGGCCTCGCCGTCACCGCCGCCGTGCTGATCCTGCTGATCGTCGTTCTGATCGCCGGCCGATTCCCCCTCCCCTCGCACCCGCGGCTGGCCGTCTTCCCGCTCTCCTGCCAGAGCGCGCAGCCCGTCGACCGGCAGATCTGCGGCGGCGTCACCGAGGCGCTCACGGCCGAGCTCACCCGGCGGTTCCCTCGGGATCTCGAGCTGGTCGCTCCCACCTCCTCCCAGGTCTATGAAGCGAGCGGGAGGAGCACGCGGGACGTCGGCAAGGAGCTGGGCGCCACCCACCTCCTGACGGGCGCCGTGGACACGTCCGGCGGGCGGCTCCGGATCGCCGCGCGGCTGGCGACGACCGGCGGCGAGACGCTCTGGCGCGGGAGCTTCGACGGCGATCTGATGGACGCTCAGGGCGTCTACGAACAGATCACGCGGCGCGTGGCGAACACGTTCGACCTGCCGCTGCCGGCGCCCCCGGCGACGAGCGAACGGCCGTCCCAGGAGGCCTCCGAGAACTTCCTGAAGGGGATCTATCTACGCCACCAGTGGCTCTTCGCCGAGGCCTCGAAAGCTCTTCAGGATTCGATCCTCCTCGCTCCCCGCTACGCCCCGGCCTATGCGGAGCTCGCTCTCGCGCGGACCGACCGCGGGGTTCCACCCCAGGAGGACGGTTTCGACAGCCGGGCGTACGCGCAGTTGGCCCTGCAGCTCGACCCCCAGCTTCCCGAGGCTCACCTGGCGATGGCGAACGTCCTGTTCAAGGACTTCTTCGACTGGAAGGGGAGCGAGGCGGAGTACTCGAAGGCCATGGCGCTGGGCCCGGGCAATGCCGAGATCCTCCATTACTACGCCAACTATCTGATCGCCATCGGGGACTTCGACAAGGCTCTCAGGACCATGCGCCGGGCCCGCGAGCTCGACCCGGTTTCCATGGAGGTCGAATCCGACTATGCCTGGTTCCTGTTTCTCGCTCGACATTCCAAGGAAGCGGTCCAGGAGGCTCACAACACGCTCGCGCTGCTCCAGATCACGCAGCCGACGATCCGTCCGATCGCGGACTTTGGACGGAGCTGGGCCTACCACGTCCTGCTCTTCGGCTCGTTGCGGCTCGGCGACGAAAAAACCGCGCTCAGCAGCGGGCTGGAAAGGCTGAAGATCATCGGGCACGGGGACGTCGCGCCGGGGATCCGGTCCGTCCACGACCTCCTGGAGTGGCGGCACCAGTTCGTCGCCGGCTTCGTCCCCAGCCATCCCGGATACTCCTACCTCCTGGCGCAGACCGCCGCCGTCTCGGGCCGGACCGGCGAGGCGCTCGACGCCCTGGAGCTGGAGTGCCGGAACGGAGGGGAGGGGATTATGTTCAACTACATCGCGGTGGAGCCGCTCTTCGACCCCCTCCACAAGGACCCCCGCTTCGCGAAGATCGTCGACTGCACCCACCTCCCCATGGACGCGCCCGCGCGGCGCGCTCTCAAGGCCGAGGCCGGCGGGTGACCTCCGGTACACTGCCGAGCATGCCCGATAGGGAACCGGCCGCCAGCTCGCTCGTCTTCGACGACTTCGAGCTCCGGCTGGACACCTACGAGCTCTTCCGGGAGGGTCTGCCGGTCAAGCTCCAGCAGCAGCCGGCGCGGGTGCTCGCCGTGCTCGCGCTCCAGGCCGGGACGGCCGTCTCGCGCCAGGACATCCGGCGCGCGGTCTGGGGCGAGGAGACACACCTCGACTTCGACCTCGCCCTCAACTATGGCATCCGGCAGATCCGCCGCGCCCTCGGCGACTCCACCGAGCAGCCCCGGTTCATCGAGACCCTCCCCCGCATCGGCTACCGCTTCCTCGCCCCGGTCGAGGTGCGGCGCGGCCAGCCGTCGGCCGCCCCTCCAGCCCCTTCTCGCGAGACGGCGTCCGCGCCGCGGACCTGGAGCAATCCGCGGCTGCTCTACGCCGCCGCCCTGATCCTGCTCCTCTCGCTGGCGGGCCTGATCGCGCTACGGTCCCGGGGAGGCGAGTCGAGCTGGCCGTTCCATCGCTCCACCGGCGAGGAAGCACCTCCGGTTTCCGAGAAGGCCATGGGCGCCTACCTTCGGGGCCAGTATCATTCCGCGCGCGCCGAGTCCGACCAGGCGCTACAAGCCTTCCGCGAGGTGACCGTGCTGGCGCCGCGGTACGCGCCCGCCTGGGCTGCCCTCGGCCACGAGTTGCTGGAAGGAGAGGGGCCCGAACGGGAGATGGCGCCGCTCCTCGAGGTCGCCGAGCGGCAGGCGCTGGAGCTCGATCCTCGGCTCCCGCTCGCGCATCTCAACCGGGCCGAACGGCTGTTCCGGTTCAAATACGACTGGACGGCGGCGGAACGCGAGATCCAGAAGGCGATCGATCTCGATCCACAGCAGGCCGAAGCCCACTTTCAATACGCCCGGCTGCTCGCCGCACGAGGGCGCTTTGACGAGGCCCTGGATCAGATGGAACAGGCGCGGTACCTCAAGCCCGAGCAACAGCTCATCCGCTCTCGATCCCCCTGGTTCTACTATCTCGCCCGCCGATACGACGAGGCGATCGCTCAAGCACAGAGCCTGATCGATCTGGCTCCTGGCAAGACCAGCGAGACAAACCCCACCCAACCCGAGCTTTTCTGGGCTTTCCGCACCACGACCCTGGCCACACTGGCCAAGGGGGACCGGAAGGCGGCTCTGGTGGCAGCCCGCGCGGAAGCCCGCTGGCTGGGAGATACGGAGCCCGACAGTCTCGCAGGGTATTGGCAGTACAAGAAAGCCCGCTTCGCCAAGCTCGGCGCGGTGCGGCCCTGGTCCCTGGTCCTGCCGCCGATCGAGCTGGGAGAGCGCGAGCGGGCTCTCGACCTGCTCTTCGAGCAGTGCCGGGAGCGCTCGGATTCGATGATCGCCTACCTGAATGTCGACCCGCTCTATGACAGCCTGCGGAGCCACCCCCGCTTCCAGGAGCTGCTGCGCTGCGCCAACCTGGCGGGTGGGCCAGGTTAGCTCCAATACGGTTCACTTAGGGTGAGCGTCCGCGGCCTCTCCCGCCCGGGATTGAAATCCCGGGCT
>DASWQX010000285.1:0-1570 GCA_036403495.1 Thermoanaerobaculia bacterium | reverse complement strand
TCATCTACGACGCGCTCGCCAAGGCGAAGCAGGACCGTGACGCGGCTGAGGCCCGGCTGCGCGAGTACGAGGAGCGGCTGGCCACGGCGCGGGCGGAGGCGACGGCGATCGTCGACGAGGGGCGGCGCGACGCCGAGGTGGTGAAGCGCAAGATCGAGGCCGCCGCCAAGGTCGAGGCCGACAAGATGATCGACCGCGCCCGCCGCGAGATCCAGATCGCCACCGTCACCGCCACCCGCGAGCTCTACGACCTCTCCGCCAAGCTGGCGACCGATCTGGCGGCGCGCGTCCTCGGCCGCGAGCTGTCGGCCCAGGACCATGAACGCCTGATCGCCGAGGCGATCGCCGAAATCCCCGCTTCCACCGGCGCGGAGCAGCGGCACTAGCCATGGCGAGCGTCGACGAACGCAACCGCGAGATCGGCCGGCTGTACGCCGAGGCGATCCTGCACGTGGCCGAGGAGAAGGGGCAGGCGGAAGAGCTGCTCGAGGAGCTCAACGGCCTCGTCGAGTACCTCGACGGCAACCCGGACCTCGAACGCTTCCTGGCCAGCCCGATGATCGAGGCGGAGCCCCGCGCGCAGGTGATCGAGCAGGCCTTCCGGGGCCGGGCGAGCGACCTGCTGCTCGACTCGCTCCTGGTGGTCAACCGCAAGGGGCGGCTGTCGTCCTTGCGCGCCATCGCCACCGCCTACCGGGCGGCGTTGCGGGATCTGCGCGGCTGGGTGGACATCCACGTCCGCACCGCCGTGCCGCTCACCGACGCCCTCCGCCAGCGGCTCGAGCAGACCCTCGCCGCCGCCACCGGCCGCAAGCCGACGCTGATCGAGAAGGTCGATCCGGCGGTGATCGGCGGCCTGGTGGTCGAGGTCGAAGGGCGGAAGATCGACGCCAGCGTGGCGTCCCGGCTGCACGATTTGAGCGAGGCGCTGCTGGCGCGCGCCTCGCGTGAGATCCATAGCGGTAAGGCCTACGTCGCCGAGTCGTAGGAGGCCCAAGGAGCTGTCATGAGATTCAAAGTCGACGAGATCGCTTCGGTCATCGAAGAAGAGATCCGCAAGTACCGCACCGACGTCGACCTCTCCGAGGTCGGCAAGGTGCTGGAAGTGGGCGACGGCATCGCCCGTATCTACGGCCTCACCGGCGCCATGGCCGGCGAGCGCCTGGAGTTCGCCAACGGCGCGCAAGGCCAAGTGTTCAATCTCGAGGAGAGCTCGGTGGGCGCCGTCGTCCTCGGCGACTATCTCGGCATCAAGGAGGGGGACGAGGTGCGCCGCTCGCGCGAGCTGCTCTCGGTCCCCGTCGGTCCGGAGCTGATCGGCCGCGTCGTCGATCCGCTCGGCCGGCCGCTCGACGGCAAGGGGGACATCAACACCCCGCACCGCCGGCCGCTGGAGTTCAAGGCCCCCGGCATCGCCGAGCGCCAGCCCGTCACCGAGCCGCTGCAGACCGGCATCAAGGCGATCGACGCCATGATCCCGATCGGCCGCGGCCAGCGCGAGCTGATCATCGGCGACCGCAAGACCGGCAAGACCGCGGTGGCCATCGACACCATCGTCAACCAGCGCGGC
>DASWQX010000284.1:0-2452 GCA_036403495.1 Thermoanaerobaculia bacterium | reverse complement strand
AGCTGGGGGAGATCGAGGGGGCGCTGGCCCGCCATCCGGAGGTGGGGGAGGCGGTCGCTGTCCTGCGCCAGGAGGCGGCGGGGAGCCGGCTGGTCGCCTACGTGGTGCCGGCGGCGCGGCGGGAGGAGCTGGACGCCGCCGGCCACGTCGCCCAGTGGCAGGCGCTCTACGACGAGACCTACGGCCGCGGCCCGTCGCCGGAGAGCCGCGAGACGCCCGCCTTCAACATCCAGGGGTGGGACAGCAGCTACACCGGCGAGCCGATCCCCGCCGCCGAGATGGCCGAGTGGGTGGACGGCACCGTCGACCGCCTGCTCGCCCTGGAGCACCGCCGGGTGCTGGAGGTGGGGTGCGGCACGGGGCTCCTGCTGTTCCGGGTGGCGCCGCACGCGGAGCGCTACCGGGGGACCGACTTTTCGGGGGTGGCGCTGGCCCAGGTCCGCGCGGGGCTCGACCGCCTGTCGCTGCCGCAGGTGGAGCTGGCGCAGGGGCTCGCCGACGACTGGAGCGGGGTCCGGACCGGCGGCTTCGACCTCGTCGTCCTCAACTCGATCGTCCAGTACTTCCCCGGCGCCGACTACCTGGCCGCGGTGCTGGAGGGGGCGGTGGCGGCCGTGGCGCCCGGCGGCGCGGTCTTCGTCGGCGACGTGCGCAGCCTACCGCTGCTCGGCGCCTTCCACGCCTCGGTGCAACTCCACCGCGCCGCCGGCTCGACCCCCGTTCCGGAGCTGGCGCGGCGGATCGCCCGCCAGGTCGAGGCCGAGGAGGAGCTGGTGGTCGATCCCGGCCTCTTCCTGGCGCTGGCCCGGCGGCTGCCGGCGGTCCGCCGGGTCGAGGTGCTGCTCAAGCGCGGGCGGCACGCCAACGAGCTGACCCGGTTCCGCTACGACGTGGTCCTGCACGTGGGCGGCGCGGAGGCGGGCGGCGCCGATCCCGTCTCCCAGGCCTGGGAGTCAGCGGACGCGCTGGAGCGGCTCCTGGCGGCGCGCCCCGCGGTCGTGGCGCTCGCCGGCATCCCCAACGCCCGCCTCGCCGGCGAGGCGGCCGCCCTGGAGCGGCTGGCCGCGGGCGAGAGCGGGTCCGTCGACGAGCTGCGCGCCGGGATCGAGCAGGACCTCCAGTCGCGGGGCGCCGTCGACCCGGAGGAGATCTGGGCCCTGGCCGACCGCCTGGGCTACGACGCCGACCTCACCTGGTCCGCGGGCGGCGGGGTGGACGGCCGCTTCGACGCCCTGCTGCGACGGCGCGGGGCGGGGATCCCCCCCGGGGTGGCGACCGGCGCGGCACCCGGTACCGGCGTCCCGGATCTCCCCTGGAGCGCCTACGCCAACGATCCGCTGCGCGCCGAGCAGGAGCGGCGGCTGGTGCCGGAGCTGCGGCGCTCCCTCGAAGCGGAGCTGCCGGAGTACATGGTCCCCGCCGCCTTCGTCCTTCTGGAAGCCCTGCCGCTGACCCCCAACGGCAAGGTCGACCGGGCGGCGCTGCCGGCGCCGGAGAGCGAAACCTATCCGGGCGGCATCGCGAGCGAGTGGGTCCCCCCGGCCACCCCCCTGGAGGAGCTGCTCGCCCGCGTCACGGCCGAGGTGCTCGGCCGCGAAAGGTTGAGCATGCGCGACAACTTCTTCGACCTCGGCGGCCACTCGCTGCTGGCCACCCAGCTCGTCTCGCGGCTGGCCCAGGAGCACGGTCTGGAGGTGACGTTGCGGATGGTGTTCGATGCGGCCGATCTGGGCGGGCTGGCCGACGCCATCGTCGAGCGCGGGCTGGCGAGCGCCGGCGACGGTCTCCTCGACGAGGCGCTGCGCGAGATGGAGGGGCTCTCCCCCGAGGAGCTCCAGGCCCTGCTCGGCGCGGCCGACTTGAAGGAGGAGGTACGATGAGCGCGTCCGCCCCACCCCAGGACCGCCTCGCCGGGCTCTCCCGCGAGCAGCGGGCGGCGCTCTTCGAGCAGATCCGCCGGCGCAAGGAGAAGGAGCGTGCCGGCGTGCCGGCCGACCACATCCCGCGCCGGCCGGCCGGCCTCGACCCGATCCCCCTCTCCTTCGCCCAGGAGCGGCTCTGGTTCATCGATCGCCTGCAGCCGGGGCTGTCGAACTACAACATCGCGGAGGCGCTGCGGGTCGCGGGGGAGATCTCGCCGGCCGTCTTCGCGGCGGTGATCGGCGAGGTGGTGCGCCGCCACGAGTCCCTGCGCACCACGTTCCGCGAGTCCGCCGCCGGACAGCCGGTCCAGGTGATCGCGCCCGCCGGCGGCTGGGTCCTGCCGCTGGTCGACCTCTCGGCCCTGCCGGCCGGCCTCCGCGCCGCCCAGGCGCGCCGCCTCGCCGAGGAGGAGGCGGTCCGTCCCTTCGACCTCGAGCGGGGCCCCCTCCTGCGCGCCACCCTGCTGCGGCTCGCGCCCGCCGACCACGCCCTGCTGCTCGACATGCACCACGTCATCTCCGACGGCTGG
>DASWQX010000283.1:0-2066 GCA_036403495.1 Thermoanaerobaculia bacterium | reverse complement strand
AGCCGCTGCGGGTCCGCGGGGTGGACGCCCAGCACTCCCACGATGCCTCGCGAGGTGCGCAGGGGGAGGTAGAGGCCCTTGGCGGCGGGGAGGGTGTCGGTGGTCTTGCCGGCGGCGCGGCCGTGGTCGAAGACCCATTGGGCCACTGCCTGCTCGCGGGTGTCGAGGATGAAGGTGACGCTCTCCCCCGCCCTTTCGCTCACCTTTCCCCCCGAGTCCGGCAGCAGCAGGAGCACCTGGCTCAGGAAAACCGAGTGGATGTGGCTGGCGGCGGCCTTGAGGATCGCGTCCGTGTCCGCGGCTGCCGCGAGGTCCCGGCTCATGGCGTAGAGGGCGGCGGTGCGACTCTCGCGGTCGTCAGCGGCTTCGGCCTGCTGGCGCAGGCGCACGGTGAGGGTCGAGATCGTCAGCGCGGTGATCAGCATCACCGCGAAGGTGACCAGGTATTCAGTGTCCGAGACGGCGAAGTTGTAGTACGGCGGAACGAAGAAGAAATCAAACGCGGCAACGCTCAGCACCGCGGCCAGGATCGAGGGTCCGCGGCCGAAGCGGAACGCGGTGGCGACCACGCCGAGCAGGAAGATCATCACCAGGTTGGTGGGCCCCAGGTACGGCTGCGCCAGGACGGACAGCGCGGTCGCGGCCGCGGTGAGGCCGAGGGCCGCGGCGTAGCGCCGGGCCTTCGGAGTGCCGCGCGGCCGCCGGAGGGCCGCCGGCCACCCCTCCCCCGCCTCGCCGGCGATGACGTAGACGTCGACGTCGCCGCTCTCGCGCTCGAGCTGATCGCGGACGGAGCCGAGGAGGAGGTCCCGCCAGCGGGCGCGGGTGGGCTTGCCGACGACGATCTTCGAAACGTTGCGGCGGCGGGCGTAGCGCAGGATCTCCGCGGCCGGCTGCTCGCCGCTCAGGGTCACCGTCTCGGCGCCCAGCTTCTCGGCGAGGCGGAGCGTCTGCCAGACGCGGTCCCTCTCCTCCTTCGAGACGCGCAGCTCGGCGGGGGTCTCGACGTAGACCACCAGCCACTCCGCCCGCAACCGCTCGGCGAGACGGCGCGCCGCCCGCACCAGCCGCGCGGCGTTGGGGCCGGAGCTGATCGCCACCAGCAGCCGCTCGGCGACCGGCCAGGTCTCAGCCACGCCGTGCAGCTCGCGGTAGCGCTGCATCTGGGCCTCGACCCGCTCGGCCGTCTTGCGCAGGGCGATCTCGCGCAGAGCGATCAGGTTTCCCGGCCGAAAGAAATTCTCGGCGGCCAGCGACGCCTGCTCCGGCAGATAAACCTTTCCTTCCTGCAGCCGCTTCAGCAGCTCCTCGGGCGGCAGGTCGACCAGCTCGACCTGATCCGCCCGCTCGAGGATCGAATCGGGCACCGTCTCGCGGACCACGACGCCGGTGATCTTGCCGATCAGGTCGTTGAGGCTCTCCAGGTGCTGGACGTTGAAGGCGGTGTAGACGTCGAGGCCGGCGGCCAGCAGCTCGTCGACGTCCTGCCAGCGCTTGGCGTGGCGCGAGCCGGGAGCGTTGGTGTGGGCGAGCTCGTCGACCAGCAGCACCGCCGCCCGGCGGGCGAGGGCGCCGTCGAGGTCGAATTCCCGGAGCGTCACGCCGCGATGCTCGTCGAGCCGGGGAGGGAGGATCTCCAGCCCGGCGAGCAGCGCCTCGGTCTCCTTGCGGCCGTGGGTCTCGACCACCCCGACCACCACGTCGACGCCGCGGCGCTTGAGCTCCTGCGCCGCCTGCAGCATGGCGAAGGTCTTCCCGACTCCGGCGGTGGCGCCGAAGAAAACCTTGAGCTTTCCCCGGCGCTCGCGCTCCTCCTCGGAGTTGGCGAGCGCGAGCAGGGAATCGGGGTCGGGGCGGTGATCGGTCATGGGCTAGCCCTTAAGAAAATGGAGCGGATGGCTGTTGCTTTTGACTAACCACTCCCTCTTCTCCCGGTTGGGGGGAGTGCGGTGGGAGAAGAGGGCCGGGGTGATGAGGGGCCACCCTCGCGATCCTCATCTCCGCTCCGCCCCTCCATCTAGCGCCAGATTCAATTCCAGCACATTCACCCGCGCCTCGCCGATCAA
>DASWQX010000282.1:0-1541 GCA_036403495.1 Thermoanaerobaculia bacterium | reverse complement strand
CTCCTCCTCGAAGATCACCCATTTTCCGGAGGCGTCGGGGCCGACCAGCATGGACATCGGGCTGGAGTACTTCTTCAGCGCCAGGTAGCGGACGACCTGGATGCGTACCTTGCCCTTCTCCAGGGTGTAGGTATCGCCGGTGTAGTTGGCGATGTCCCCCTTCTGGCGGGCCGCCGGCATGCCGTCGCGGACGAGTTTCTTGTATCTCGACGCAGGAACCGTCAGCGGAATCACCTTCCCGTCCGGCATGATGCGCTTGCTGACGATCCGCGCCTGGTCCGAATAGAGATCGGCCTGCGCGGGGTCGAAGGCATGCTCCAGCTCGACGTAGCGCTGGAAGAGCGCCTTGGCCTTGGCGATCGGATCGCCTTGGCCCGTGGCGGCGGTCGTGGCAATGGAGGAGGCGGAGGCGATCTGGCAGAGGGCCAGGAAGGCAACGGCGATGAAGGTGAAAAGTATTTTCTTCATGGGGATCTCCTGATTCGGCGGACGGCAGATTCTAGCGGAGATCCGGCGTCACAGCCCCTTTCCATACACGATCTTCCATTCCCGGTTGCCGTCCTCCGGCGGCGGCTTGAAGGCGGGCAGGCGGCCGAGCGGCTCAAAGCCCTGCCGCTCGAAGAAGCGGCGGGCCGGACCGTTGGATTCGTAGACCACGGCTCGCACCCCGGGAAGGCGCCGCCGCCGGGCCTCGGCGAGGAAGTGCTCCATCAACCGGGCTCCCACG
The DNA here is from genome assembly GCA_036403495.1 of Thermoanaerobaculia bacterium. Taxonomy (GTDB): domain Bacteria; phylum Acidobacteriota; class Thermoanaerobaculia; order Multivoradales; family UBA5704; genus DATARR01. Next base: position 814 of record DASWQX010000282.1, on the reverse strand, counting down.
GTCCGGCCCCGCGACTCGGGGGTCAGATTGACGTGCAGATGCCCGGGATACCCCGCTTCGTCAGGAGACTCGGCTTTGCGGCCGTCGGCCAGAAAGGCGGGCAGGTCGGCGAGCAGGCGCCAGAGGTCCCACCGCCAGAGCAGGCCGCGGCCGAGGGAGCGGGCCACCGCCTCCGGGACCACCCGCCGGACCTGGATCCGATGGAACCGCCGCTCGTCGAAAGCCCCCGCGAGGTAGCCCACCACCCGTTCGGCGCTCTCCATCCCGGCCTGCTCGGCCACCCAGACACTCCCGGCCGCGAAGTCGGTATAGGCGCGGACCATCAGATCGAGGAAAAGCTCGGAGTCGATGATCCCCTCCGCGCCGCCGCCGTACGCCGTGGACAGGCTGATCGCCCGCACCGCCGCGCGGTCGCGCGGCTCGTAGCGGCGGATCCGGATGTCGCAAGGGTCCATCGGGGGAGAGTACCCAATTCAGAGGGTGTCTCGAAAGTCAGCCCCGGCTCTGAACACCTCAAACGCGCGGTAAACATCCGCCGGAGCCGGACGAGGCGGTCGCCGGCTCCGGCGGGAGGCAGGTTGTGAATCGATTGTCAAAGAGCTGGAGCGCGCGGTCCGATGCGCGTCCCGAGACCTCTTCTACGGACCTGCCGCGAGAAACGTCCAAGGCGGAGACGTCCGCCTCGACCCAACGTTCGGGCCGGCTCCTCCGTAGACTCCAGGACGCCTCGACCGATCCACAGTCCAGCGCGAGGGGGCGGGGAGCTCTTTGACAACTGACATACCAGGAGGGCGGCCGGCCACCGCCTCCTGGC
>DASWQX010000281.1:0-4548 GCA_036403495.1 Thermoanaerobaculia bacterium | reverse complement strand
GGCCGGGGTCCGCGGCACCCAGCTCCTGCTGGCTCCCGCGGACTACCTGCGCGCCGTCCGCGGCCGGGTGGGCGCGATCGCCAAGGCCAAAGAGCCAGGACCGTAGCGCCGGGATCGTAGCGCTGGGATCGTAGTATATTGGCAGGGTTGCATACGTCCGCTCCGCCCGCGAGCGACCATGCCATGTCCAGCCCGTCCACACTGACCGCCGCCGAGCTGATGCGGCAACTGGGGTTCAAGTTCCCCGCGCCGGCTCCGCAGGACAGCTCCCTCGTCCTGGAGCTGCTGCCGGCCCCGGCGCGCCGGCTCCACGTCACCAACGGCGACTCGGCGGCGGAGGGGATCCGGCAATCCGGAGTCCTCGGCGAACGGGCCGACCGGAGCGAGGTCGCCGTGACGGCCGACCTGCTGCACGAGGGGCCGGCCCCCGCCGGTCTCTCGCCGGAGCGCTGGCGCAAGGTGCGCGCCCGCTACCTCGCCGCGAGCGGCTACGACGACTACGACTCCTGCCTGGCCCGGCTCAGCGGCTGGGACCGCACCCTGGAAGAATTCCGCGCCTTCGACGAGGTTGTCCTCTGGTTCGAGCACGACCTTTTCGACCAGCTCCTGCTGATCCGCGCGCTCGACTTCTTCGCGGCGCGCGACCTCGGCGGCACCGAGCTGTCGCTGATCTGCATCGGCGAGTTTCCGGGGATCGTCCCCTTCCACGGCCTGGGGCAGCTCACCCCGCAGCAGATGGCGACCCTCCTCCCCCGCCGCCGGCGGGTCGACGAGAGCCAGAAGCTGCTGGCGCGCGACGCCTGGTCGGCCTTCCGCGCGCCCACCCCCGCCGGCATCGAGGCGATCCTCGCCCGCGACAGCTCGCCGCTGCCGTTCCTGGCCGGAGCCCTGCGCCGCCACCTCGAAGAGCTCCCCGCGGTCGCCGGCGGCCTGTCGCGGTCCGAGCGGCAGATCCTGATCGCCCTGGAAGCGGGGCCGCGGATGTTCCCCGACCTCTTCCGCGCCACGCAGGCCATGGAGGAGCGCCCCTTCCTGGGCGACACCCCTGTCCATCGCCTCCTGCGCGAGCTCGCCGCGCCCCCCCGCCCCCTCGTCCGCCTCGACCCGGGCAGCCAGGGCTCCCTGCGCACCCTGCGGATCGCCCTCACCGGCAGCGGCCGCGAGGTGCTCGAGGGGCGGGACGACTGGGTGCGCAGCCGCGGCATCGACCGCTGGCTCGGCGGCGTTCACCTCCAGGGCGCGGAGGCGGCCTGGCGGTGGGACGCTGAAACAGGACGCGCGGTGCGCACGTAAGGCAGAGCAGAGCGGCGGCACCGGTCCGGAATAGGGGGCCGCGGTTCCGCCGTTGTCTCGCACAGGATTCCGGAGGACCTCCCCATGCAACGACACCCGGCGCGATTCTGGACCCTCAAGACCTTCCTCTACCTCGCCCTGCTCCTCGGCGCCGCGGCGATGCCCGCCGCCGCCCGTTCGAAGTCGGTCCTCGACGACGAGCAGTTCCGCTCCGAGGTCCGGCAGGGGCTCGACCATCTCTACGACATGGACTTCAACGACGCCAACGCCGTCTTCGCGAGCGTCGAGCAGCACTATCCCGGTCACCCGGTCGGCCCCTTCCTGCGCTCGCTGCAGCCCTGGTGGGAGATCCTCGTCGATCCCGACGACGCCTCGCACGACGACGCCTTCTTCGCCGCCATGGACGAGGTGATCAAGCTCTGCGACCGCCGGCTCAAGGCCGATCCGGAGGATCTCGACGGAATGTTCTTCAAGGCCGGCGCCCTGGCCTTCCGGGGGCGGCTCCACACCGACCGCAGCCAATGGCTGCGCGCGGCGCTCGACGGCCGCAAGGCGCTCCAGCTCCTGGAGGAGGTCCGCAAGCGCGACCCGCAGAACCCCGACCTGCTGCTGGGGATCGGCCTCTTCGACTACCTCGCGGACGTCGCTCCCCACCAGTACCCGATCCTGAAGCCGTTCACCCGCTTCTTCCCCAAGGGGAGCCGCGAGCGGGGGCTCCAGGAGATCTCGGAGGCGGTCGAGAAGGGGAAGTTCGTGCAGGCCGAGGCGGCCTTCTGCCTGGTCCAGGTCGACTTCATCTTCGAGAAGGACTACGCGACGTCGCTCCACTACGCCCGCTGGCTGCGCGACCGCTATCCGAACAACGCGCTCTTCCACATCTACGAGAGCCGGGCCCTCGCCCATCTCAACCTCTGGCCGGACGAGCACCAGGACCTGCTCGACGTGCTGGCGCGGCAGGCCGAGGGGCGTCCGGGCTACCACGGCGACGTGACGCAGCAGGCCCTCTACGTGCTCGGCCGGGACGACGTGCGCTGGCGGCAGTACGGTGAGGCGATCCCCTACCTGTCGCGGCTGGAGGGGCTGCCTTCGCGCAGCAGCACGGACGCGGACTACAAGGCCTATGGCCGGCTCTACCGCGGCATGGCCCTGGACGCCCTGGGGAAGCGCGACGAGGCGGTCTTCTGGTACAACCGGGCCCTGTCCTCGCGCCCCCCTGGCGAGGTCCGCGACCGGGCGCGCGGCTATCTCAGGGCGCCGTATCCGGGATAGCCGGGATGACCGGCATGGCCGGGTCCGGCGGCTCCGGAGGCCGGCGCCAGAAGGCGTAGATCAGCCCGCCGACGACCAGCGCGACGGCGCCGGCGATCAGGTTCTCCTTCTTGGCGCTCGCCGCGAAGGCCACGCAGAGCAGCGCGGCCGCGATCGGGATCACCGGCCCGCCGGGGAGCCTGAGCGCCGCCTGGCCGGCGAGCTTGCGGCGCAGCACGGGGACGGCCAGGGCAGTGCCAAAGTAGGTCGCCAGCCGGGCCACGGTCGACAGCGTGGCGAGCGCCTCGAAGGAGCCGGTGAAGGCGAGCGGCAGGGCGATGGCGGTCTGCACCAGGATCGCCGCCGTCGGCGTGCGGTAGCGCGGGTGGAGGGTGCCGAGGAAGCGCGGACCGAAGCCGTCGCGGGCCAGGGCGAAGAGGTAGCGCGGCCCGGAGAGCACCGTGTTGCCGTTGGTGCCGAGGATCGAGATCACTCCGCCGACCGTCATCAGCAGCCCACCCCAGGGGAGGAACCGCGCCGCGGCGTCGGCCAGCGGGGTGGCCGAATTCACCACTCCTGGCAGAGTGCCCAGCGTCACCCACTGCACGGCGGTGTAGATCAGGGTGACGATGACGATCTGCACGATCAGGGCGAACGGCACGTCCCGGCGCGGGTTCTTGAATTCGCCCGCCGGCGCGGCGGTGTTCTCGAACCCCGCGTAGGCATAAAGGAGGAGCAGCACCGCGTCGCCGATCCCGCCGGCGCCCGGCTTGGCCGCGACCGTGGTGGCGAGGCTCCGGGAGACGTAGAAGATCCCCACGAACACGAAGATCAGGAGCGGCAGCGTCTTGGTGATCGCCAGGAAGACCGCCGTGCGCACGCCCGACTTGACGCCGACGATGTTGATCCAGGTCAGCGCCAGCACCGGCAGGATGATCGCCAGCGCCTGCCCCCGCCCCACGTTGGCGGCGGGCCAGAGGTAGCCGACCGCCCGCGCGAACCCCACCGACAGCGAGGAGACCGAGGCGACGCGGGCGAGCCAGGTCATCCACCCCACCTCGAAGCCGACCAGCTCGCCGAACGCCTCGCGGGTGTAGACGTAGGCGCTCCCCGGCCGGTCGAAGTAGCTCCCCGCCTCCGCGAAGCAGAGCACCAGCAGCAGCACCGCGAAGCCGGCCAGCACCACGGCGCCCACGCTCATCCACCCCAGGATCGCCGCCGCCGCCGCCGGCAGCAGGTAGACCCCGCTGCCGATCACGTCGTTGACCGAAAAGCCCACGATCTCCCAGCGGGAGACGGCGCGGCGCATGCTCACGCCTCGAGGGGCGGCAGGAGAGGGGCTGGAGTCGATCAAGCCCCGCGATGGTAGCCGAAATTCAGTGCCGGATGACCGGCCATCTCGACCCGGAGCATTCTGTAAATCCGCGTCCTCTCCCACCCGGGATTGAAATCCACCCTCTTATACACATCTTGAGTGGGTCAGAGACTCGCCCGCAGGGCGGAAGTTACCCAGCCTGGGGTGTCAACCCCAGGACCGGTCCCGCAAACCACCTTCCTGAGCCCCGTAGGGCCGACACCTCGACGGAGCTTCGAATCGGCGGAACCTGTCGGCCCTGTGGGGCTTGGGGGAATGGGGTGCCCTCTCCACCTGGGGTTGACACCCCAGGCTGGGTAACTTCCGCCCTGCGGGCTGGCACATCCTGGCACGCCTTTCCGCGATTATACCTCGATCCGCGCGCCCGCTGTCTCGGGGAGCGTCCACACCCAAAGGCCCGCCAGCGCGGCGAAGCCGGCGGCGAGGGCCACGCCTCCCGCCAGCCCCCAGCGGCCGGCGACGCCGGCGATCACGAGGGGCGCGAGGAACTGCACGCCGCGGGTGACGTTCATGATGATCGACATCGCCGAGCCCCGCACCCGCGTCGGAAAGAGCTCCGAGAAGTAGGGGCCGTAGCAGGACCAGGTCCCCGTCCCCACCCCGGCGACGAGCATGCAGGCGAGCCCCACGGC
>DASWQX010000280.1:0-1609 GCA_036403495.1 Thermoanaerobaculia bacterium | reverse complement strand
GTTGCCGCGGTCGTCCACCCGCGGCGCCTCGCCGGGGCGCAGGCCGGTCACCCCCAGCGTCGCCTCGGCAAGGCCATAGCCGGGACGGATGATGCCGGGCACGCCGAAGCGCTCCTCGACGGCGGCGATGGTGCTCCGCCGCACCGGCTCGCCGCCGTTGGTCGCGTAGCGCAGGGACGAGAGGTCGAGGCCCGCCGGATCGACCAGCCGCGTGGCGAGGCGCCAGGCGAAATCCGGCGCGCCGAGGATCGTGGCGCGCACCTCGGAGGCCGTCCGCAGCCAGAGGGGGAGGGTGCGGATCGCCGGCGGCACCAGGTGACAGGGAACGCCGAAGAAGACCGGACCGAGGACGAACCGGAGCAGTCCCAGGTCGTGCCAGGGTGGGACCCAGCTCACCAGGACGTCGCGCGGACCGATCTCCAGCATCTCCTGGGCGGACTGGAGCGAGGCGAGAGCGTTGCCCAGGGTGATCATCGCGGCCCGCGGCTCGCCCGAGGTCCCGGAAGTGGGCTGGAGGAAGGCGATGTCCCCGCCGTTCGCGGCCGGCACGGGAGGCGGCGCCGAGCGGGGCACCGCTGCGAGGTTCACGGCGCGCAATCCCGCCGCTTTCATCGGCGCCATCAGCTCCCCGGACTCCGGACCGCCCACCAGGACGAGACACGGCCGCACCCGCGCGGCCCGGTGGGCGGCGGTCGATGGCGGCCCCCCGGGAGCGAAGGCGCAGGGTATCGCCGCCAGTCGCTGGAGGGCGAAAAAGGCGCGGAGGAAGTCCAGCCCGGCCGGCAGGAAGAGGGCGACGCGCTCCTGCCGGCCGACGCCCAGGCGGGCCAGCCCGCCGGCCAACGCCTCGGCCTCGGCGCGGAGCTCGCTCCAAGTCAGACGCCTGGCTCCCTCGGCGAAAGCGAGCTCGCCCGGAGCCTCGGCGGCCCGCCAGGCGAGCGCTTCGTCGAGGAAGGACAGGCCACGAGCGGTCAGGGTGAGTGTCATGGGGGGAGCTCCTCCAGCGAGACGATCCTACCCCGGGAAAACCCGCGCGTCAGAAAGAGCCAGACAAGGACGTAAAGGACTGCAAGGACGCCAAGGACAGAGGCTTGTCGGATTTGTCACCCTCATCCAATTTCTGATGTCCTTGTCGTCCTATGTTGTCCTTTACGTCCTTGCTTTAGATTTCTGCCGCGTCGGCAACCCACCCGCCAATGCATTCTTTGTGCTGCATATCTGCAACTGGCTTGATCTCGCGCGGCTGAGCCTGTACAGTGGCCCCCGCTCGCCGACCGGGCGGGCAACGGCCGGGCAGTAACCCGGTTGAATCAGACAACGGTCGCCCTCTTGCGGAGGGCTCAGCAAAGGAGTTCAACCATGATCCGCAAACTCATTCTGGGACTGGCTCTCACCAGCGCGATGTCCGCCGCCGCCTACGCCGACAAGTGCGTGCCGAATCCGAACCCGATCTGCTTCCAGATCTTCGCTCCGGTCACCTGCAGCAACGGCGTGACCTACACCAACCAGTGCTACGCGGACGCGGCCTGCGCGGTGGGCTGCCACCCCGCCTAGTCGACCGTTCCCCGCGTCCCGGACCTTCTGCGTGAAGGTCCGGGCCCTCCTTCAG
>DASWQX010000279.1:0-5659 GCA_036403495.1 Thermoanaerobaculia bacterium | reverse complement strand
GGTGAGCGCCGCCGTAGAGGAGCTGCCAGGGCGAGATGGGAGGGGAGGGCGCCTTCACGCGCCTCCTCGCAGGATCGGCTCCAGCATGGCCATCGTCCGTGCCAGCGCCCCGCGGTTCTCCTCGACCAGCCGGAGAGCGCGCGCGCCGGTCTCGCGGCCGGCCTCGGGGCGCTCCAGCCACTCCCGCCAAGCGGCTCCCAGCTCGGCCGCGCTCCCCACCCGCCTCCAGGCGCCGGCGCGGTCGAAGGCCTCGGCCATCTCGCGGAAGTTGTGCATCGCGGGGCCCACCGCGAGGGGCACGCCGAAGCGGGCCGCCTCCAGAGGGTTGTGACCGCCGGTGGGCACCAGGGTGCCGCCGATGAAGGCCGCGGCGGCCAGGCGGTAGAGGCCCGCGAGCTCGCCGAGGCTGTCGAGCAGCACCACGGCCGGCTTCCCGGCCGCCGGTAGTGCGGTGCGCCGGACGGAATCCTCGCCGCGCGAGCGCAGCAGAGCGTCGACCTCCGTCCAGCGCTCCGGGTGGCGGGGCGCGAGCACGAGCATCGCTCGCTCGCCGCCGCCGATCCTATCGAAAGCGCCGAGCACGGCCGCCTCCTCCCCCGCCATCGTCGAGCCGGCGAGGAGGATCGGCCTGCCGCCGGCCAGATCCCGCAGGGCCGCCTCCAGCTCAGGGTTGCGGGCGGGCTCGGGGGTCTCGTACTTGAGATTGCCGGTGACGGCGACGCGACCGGGCTCGATCCCCAGCGCCAGCAGGCGGTCGCGGTCCTGCCCGCTCTGGACGCCGAAGCGGCCGACGCCCGCGAAGAGGGGGCCGAGGAAGCGGCGCAGGCGGCGCATCCGCGCGAAGCTGCGGTCGCCGATGCGGCCGTTGACGGCGGCGACGGCCAGGCCGCGGCGGCGGGCCTCGCGCAGCACCAGCGGCCAGTAGTCCCCCTCGATCAGCACCAGGGCGCGCGGGTGGTGGCGACGGAAGAAGGCGCCGACGGCGAAGCCGAGCTCGAACGGCAGGTAGGCCACCTCGGCCCGGCCGGCGAAGGCGGCGCGGGCGCGCTCCTGGCCGGTGGGGGTGACGGTGGTGATCAGCAGCGGGATCTCTGGCGGCAGCGCCCGCGCCAGGGTGGCGGCAACGCCCACCTCCCCCACCGAGACGGCGTGCAGCCAGAGCGCTCCCGGGACCGGCATCGGGCCGGCCGCGCGTCCCAGCCGGCCACCGAGAGTGGGGAGATAATGGCTCCCCCGGCGGGCCAGCAGGAACGGTCCGGCGGCGAGCAGGGCGATCCCGGTCGCAAGCTGATAAAATCCCCAGAAGACCGAACGCATCGGGCGGCAGTATAATCGTTCGTCCGTGAGGGTCCGCTGGCAGGGGTCCGTCCTGGATTCGGCCTGTTCGGCGTATTCGGCAATAGACGGTATGGACGACGACCCGGAAGACGACAAGGACTTGGAAGACGCCTTAGACGGCGGGCCCCCCTGGCCCGTATACAGGACTGACATGCTCAAGCTCGTCTACTCCGATCACTCGCCCGGCCCGCTGCCGCTCCCCGCGCCGTGGACCGAGGTGTCCGACCGCGAGCTGCTGATGGGGGTCCGCGACGGCGAGGAGGCGGCGCTCAACGAGTTGGTCCGCCGCAAGACCAAGCCCCTGATGCAGCTCTGCCAGCGCATCCTCGGCGACACCGAGGAGGCCCGCGACGTCGTGCAGGTGACCTTCTTCAGGGTCTGGGAGAGCCGCCGGAAGTTCGACGACCGCTGGAGCCCCAACACCTGGATGTACCGGATCGCCAGCAACCTGGCCATCGACCACCTGCGGTCGCGCCGCAGCCGCGAGAAGAGCCAGGAGCCGGTGCGCCAGCACCTCCTGCACGTCGCCGACGGCCGCGCCAGCCGCGACCTGTCGCGCCTGCAGCAGTCGGAGGTGGCGATGATCTTCCGCGAGCTCTCCTCCGGCCTGTCGGAGAAGCAGCGGATGGTCTTCCTGCTGCGCGAGATCGAGGGGCTCTCCTCCCCCGAGGTCGCCGCGATCCTCGACTGCCGCGAGTCGACCGTGCGCAACCACCTGTTCAACGCCCGCAAGATCCTCCGCGCCGAGCTGCTGCGCCGCTTCCCGGAGTATGCAGGGAGCTGGAACCTGGAGACGGCGCCATGAGCGGCTCCCCGGTTTCCTGCCCCGACTGGACCGCGCTGGTGGCGCTGCGCGAGCGCGCCGACGCCGACGGCTCGCCTGAGCCCGCGGACTGGGCGGCGGCCCTCGAGCACCTCGACGGCTGCCCGCGCTGCCGGCGGCAGGCGGTGGCGGCCGATCCCCTGCTGGTCTTCCGGCGGCTGCCGGGAGCGGAGATGCCGGGGGAGCGCGCGGAGGCCGAGGCGATGGTGCAGGCGGTCGCCGCCATGCGCACCGCCGAGCGGCTGGAATCGCGCCGGCGCTTCGCCGGCTGGCGGCGGTGGGCGGCGGCGGCGGTGCTCGCCCTGGTCTCGCTGTCGGTGGGGCGCGACCGCGATCCGCTGCTCGCGCCGCAGCCGGCCATGCCGGCGATACCGGCGACGCCGGTCGTCTCCCTGCCGGAGACGGCGAGCCCGGCCGCGAACAGCGCGGTCAACGGCGCGGCGACCCTCGAGCGGCTGGACAGCTCCGACGCCCGCGTCTACCAGTTGAACGGCAAGGACCTCTCCGTATTCATGATCGTGGACCACAAGATCGATGTCTGATCGGTGCCCGGATGCTTCGCTTCTCCAACCCTGCCGGCTCTCGCGGCGGCTCCGCCGTCCGCTCCTCTCCATCTCGCGGTAGAATCGCGAGACCTTCCGTGCCGCTCTTGCGCCGCTCCGCTCTGATCCTGTCGTGGGCCCTCCTCTTGATGGTGGCCGCGACGGCGCTGTCGGCGGCGGCGCCGGGAGCGCCGGACCCGAAGGAAATCGGGGTGCAGGTGTATACGTTCAAGTACCAGCGGGCCAGCGAGGCGGTGGCGATGGTCTACCCCCTGCTGTCGCCGCGCGGGACGATCGAGCTCCAGCCGGGCGGCAACACCCTGGTGATCCGCGACACCGCGGCCGCCATCCGCAAGGTGATGCCGCTGCTGCGCTCCTACGACCATCCGGCGCGCGCGCTGCGGCTGGAGATCTTCGTGGTGCGGGCGAGCCGCACCACGGTCTCGCCGCAGGTGCAGCATTCGGACCTGCCGGAGTACCTGACCCAGCGGCTGCGCGGTCTGCTGGCCTACGACAACTTCGAGAAGCAGGCGCAGGCCCAGCTCGCCGGCGCCGAGGGCCAGGGAGTGGTTTACGAGCTGGGGCCGGAGTACAAGGTCAGCTTCCGCTTCGGCACCCTGGGCGACGACCGGAGGGTGAAGCTCGGCGGCTTCCGCATCTCCCACCGCGCCGAGGGGCGCCCGGAGACGGACCTGCTGCACGCCAACCTGACCCTCTCGCTGGACCACACCACCAGCCTGGGGCTGGCGACCAGCGAGACCAGCCCGGAGGCGCTGATCCTGGTGCTGACCCTGCGCGACGGCGAGATCGCGCACCGGTAGGACGACGACGCAAGGAGACGAACGGAGCGATGCAGTTCATCTGTCGGATCGGAACCCAGGACGGGCGGGTGCTCGAGGAGGTCTTCTCGGCGAGCGACGAGGCCGCCCTGCGCAGCGACCTCGGGAAGCGCGGCTACCACCTGTTCGAGGTCAAGCGGCGCGGCGCGGCGCCCCAGATGGGCATCCCCGCGCTGCTGCGCGGCGGCCGGCGCGGGCGCATCCCGGTGCAGGAGTTCCTGGTCTTCAACCAGGAGCTGGCGGCGCTGCTCAAGGCCGGCCTGCCGCTGCTCCAGGCGCTCGACCTGATGCTCGAGCGGATGCACTCCGGTACCTTCCGCTCGGTGCTGACCGAGGTGCGCGACAAGGTCAAGAGCGGCACCGACCTCTCCGAGGCCTTCGGCGAGTACGGCGACCTCTTCCCGCGCCTCTACCCCTCGTCGCTCAAGGCGGGCGAGAAGAGCGGCGACCTCGAGCTGGTGATCCGGCGCTTCGTGCGCTACATGAAGCTGGTGCTCGACGCCCGCCGGCGGGTGTTCTCGGCGCTGACTTATCCCGCCGTGCTGGTGGTGCTGTCGATCCTGATGATCGCGGTGATGACCATCTACGTGGTGCCCCGCTTCATGGGCTTCTTCACCGAGCTCGACGCCGACCTGCCGATGATCACCCAGATCGTCCTCGGGGTCTCGACGTTCATGAGCAACAACTGGGTGCTGATGCTGGCACTGATCATCGGCGCCGGCTTCGCGTTCCGCTCCTGGGGGCGCACCGAGCCGGGGCGGCTGGCGATCGACCGGATCAAGCTGCGGGTCCCCTTCCTGGGGCCGGTGCTCCACCGCTTCGCGCTATCGGAATTCTGCCGGTCGCTCTCGACGTTGCTCTCCGGCGGCATCCCGCTGGTGCCCTCGTTCGAGATCGGCGTCGCCTCGGTGGGCAACGCCTTCGTGCGCAGCCGCATCGGGCCGACCATCCAGATGGTGCGCGAGGGGAAGCCCTTCTACGTCGCGCTCGAGACCAGCGCCATCTTCACCGACATGTCGATCGACATGGTGAAGGTCGGCGAGGCGACCGGCTCGCTCGACGAGATGCTGAACAGCGTTTCGGACTTCCTCGACGAGCAGGTCGAGACCCGGATGCAGCGGCTGCTGTCACTGATCGAGCCGCTGATGCTGGTGTTCATGGGCATCATCATCGCGATCCTGCTGATCTCGATCTACCTGCCGATGTACTCGATGCTCGGTTCGTCGAAGATGTAGCACCCTGGAAGTTGGAGTCAAAGGTTTGAGCGCAAAGGAAGAAATGGTGGTGTTTCGATGGCGGTGATCAATGGCAGCCGGCCGATGGTCCGGGAGAAGGAACAGCCCGAGGCGGAGACGCTCGAGCAGGCGCGGGCGCGCCTCGCCCGCGAGCGGCGGGAGGCGGAGACCTTCGCCGCCCGCTACGGCCTGGAGTTCGTCGACATGACGCACTTCCGGATCGACAACGACCTCTTCCGGCGGGTGCCGTTCGAGCTGATGCTGCGCTACGGCTTCATCCCCGAGACGCAGCTCGACGGCCGCTTGAGCGTGGTGATGGCCGATCCGTCGAACGTGGTCAAGATCGACGAGATGGAGCTGCTGCTCGGCCAGCCTGTCGAGGTCAAGGTGGCGGTGCGCTCGGCGATCGAGGAGATCCTGCAGAAGTCGGAGAGCGCCCAGCGGGTGCTCGACGAGGCCTCGGAGGACTTCCGCATCCAGCTCGTCCAGGAGGACGAGGAGGGGCAGGAGATCCTGTCGATCGACCGCATCACGGCCGACACCTCGCCGATCATCAAGCTGGTCGACTCGACGATGTTCAACGCCATCCAGCGCCGCGCCTCGGACATCCACATCGAGACCCGCGAGAACGAGGTGATCATCAAGTACCGCATCGACGGCGTGCTCTACCAGGCGATGGAGCCGATCGACAAGCGGCATCACCAGACGATCATCAGCCGCATCAAGGTGATGAGCGAGCTCGACATCGCCGAGAAGCGGATCCCGCAGGACGGCCGCTTCAAGCTCCGCCTGGTCGGCCGCACCATCGACTTCCGCGTCTCGATCATGCCGTCGGTCCACGGCGAGGACTGCGTCATCCGCATCCTCGACAAGGAGTCGATG
>DASWQX010000278.1:0-2390 GCA_036403495.1 Thermoanaerobaculia bacterium | reverse complement strand
CTATCTCGGCGGCAAGGACTATGCGCCGGAGGTGCGAGGCCGGACCGTCCATCTCCAGATTACTTTCGAGAATCCGAGCGTGACGGGAACCGAGAAGCCGCCCTATTCGAAGTGGCATATCGTCGACCCCATGAGCGTGAGCTACATGCTGCCTCCCACCACGCCGTAACGCTACACAAAGCCATGGCGGCGAGTGTCTCTCTGGATAACTACCCTCGAAAGGAGACATCCCCGCCATGACTTCCTCCCCCGACACCCGCCAGAAATGGGCCCTGCTCATCGGCATCAACAGCTATCCCAACTTCGCCCCGCGCGGCCAGCTCAGCGGCTGCATCAACGATATCGAGGTGATGCGGCAGGTTCTCGAGAGATCTTTCAATTTTCCCGAGGATCATGTCGTGTCGCTCAAGGACGAGCAGGCGACCCGCGAGGGGATTCTCACGGCGATGAAGGAGCTGGTCGCGCGGATCGGGAAGGACGACATCGTGGTCGTCCACTACAGCGGCCACGGCTCGCAGATGACCGATCTCGAAGGGGATGAGCCGGACGGCCTCGACGAGACGATCGTTCCCTACGACAGCGGCCGGGCTCCGCACCCGAACCGCGACATCAAGGACGACGAGATCTATCTCTGGCTCAAGGATTTGACGGCAAAGACCTCGGCGGCGACGCTGATCTTCGACTGCTGCCATTCGGGGACGATCGTCCGCGACGATTTCGGCGGCGCGGTGCGGTGGGTCGAGGCGGATCTGCGACCCGCGGCGGACCTCCCACCGTCGCCGATCCCGCTAGCGTTTCGCGGTGGTCTGGACGGCGGCCGCGACGTGGGACCGAGCGGCTGGCTGCCTCTCGGCGAGCGGTATGTGCTGGTCTCCGGGTGCAGCCGCGACGAGAAGGCGTGCGAGGTGGAGGAGCCGGCGGGGGTGGTTCATGGCGCGCTGACCTTCTTCCTGAGCCAGGAGCTGCTCAAGGCGCAGTCCGGCACGACCTACCGGGATGTTTTCGAGGCGCTGGCGCCGCGGCTGACGTCGCGCTTTACCGATCAGCATCCGCAGCTCGAAGGGGCTCGCGACCTCGAGGTCTTCGGCGTCGACCGGATCGAGCCGATGAAGTTCGTGCCGGTGGTGCAGCGCTCGGCCGACCGCGTGATCCTGGGCGGAGGCGCCGCGTGCGGTCTGACCGAGGGCTCGGAGTGGGCGATCTACCCGGCCTCCACCAAGGCGGCCGCGCCGGGCGACGAGCCGCTGGGCGTGGTGTCGCTGACGGCGGTGCGGGCGGTGACCAGCGAGGCGCGCCTGCTGCGCGAGGTGCAGCCGGGCGCGGTCGTGGCCGGCCTGCGCGCGGTGGAGTCCAATCATGCGGTGGAGAGCCGCCTGCCGGTCGAGGTGGTGGCTCCGCCGGGGCAGGACGTGCACGCGCTGCTCGACGGGCTCGACGCCTCGAAGCTGCTGCGGCGAGCCGAGCCCGAAGGTTTCGCCAAGGTGCGGGTCTACCTGCTGGCGCCCCGCTGCGGCGTGGCTCCGGACGATCCGGTGCCGACGCTGGGCTGCCTGCGCGAGGAGACCTGGGTGGTGATCGGCGAGGATGGCGACCTCCTGATGCCCCAGCATCATCGCTATGAGCCCGGGGTGGTGAGGCTGCTGCTGGACAATCTGGAGAAGGTCGCCCGCTACCGCCTGACGGCCGACCTCCGGAACGACGCCAGCACGCTCAAGGGGAAAGTCGACTTCGAGCTGTTCCGCAAGACGCCACTCACCCTGGAGACGCCGGAGCTCGACGCCGACAACCGGCCGCTCTTCTTCGAGGGCGACGAAGTGGCGATGAAGCTCTTCAGCCGGCACACCGACCCGCTGTTCGTCTACATTCTGGACCTCGGCCTCACCGGCCGGATTCAGCTCGTCTATCCGCCTCCGGGCGCCGAGGACAGCCTGCTCCCAGGCAAGGCGCTGGAGGTGGGTTCCCAGCCCGGCCGCGAGATCAAGCTCTTCATTCCCGACGAGTTTCCCTATCCCGCGGCGGCGCACGGCGGCGAGGTCGAGGGGATCGAGACGCTCAAGCTGCTGGTCACCACGCATCCGGCCGACTTCCAGCCGCTCTTCCAGTCCGGCGTCCGCGAGGGGCGCGGTCCCGCCGGCTCGCTGAGCGATCTGCTCTCGACCACCTTCGGCGGCGGAGGCTATTTCAGCCACGATCGCGATATGAGCCGGTCGGAGATCCAGGTGCCCGAGGACTGGACCGCGATCGAGCGCTCGTTCCGGGTCCGCCGGCGCGCCTCGGCGCGGGCGGTGGCGGGAGGGCGGGGAATTTAGAGAGTTTTCCCCTGGGACCGCCGGCGTCCCCGCCGGCGCTAACTCCGCTTTTTCTTCGGGCTCCTCCCCAAGTTGAAAAAG
>DASWQX010000277.1:0-2610 GCA_036403495.1 Thermoanaerobaculia bacterium | reverse complement strand
GCGCCGCCGGATCGTCTCGTCGTCGGCGTCCTCCGCGACGTCGAGGACGGCGAAGGGATCGGGGATCGCCGGGCCTTCGTGTTCCATCACCGCCTCCCCCGGCCGCGCCGGCGCGACCTTGCGGAGCCGCCGCGTTCTTCGGCGGCCATCTCCACCATCAATGTGAACAGCGCGCGCAGGGCGAATTTGTCCGGGGCGTTGCGCCCCAGCGGGGTGTCGGCATATTCCCGCAACAGGATCTCGACGACCTCGTCCGGCGAATGCCTCTCCAGGAGGACCCTTGCGCGCCCGGCGGCCTTCTCGGCGGCGCCGATGACGGCATCCTCCACCCCCGGCGGGCCGAAGGGACCGCCGAAGGGATCATCGAAGTCCTCGTCGAAATCGTCGAACGGCAGGGGCGCCATCCCGGCGTCCAGGAGGTTCGCGATCTGCGCGGCGAGCTTCATGTCCTTGCGCTCGCCCGCCTTCCGGGCGATCTCATCCAGCTTCAGCATGTCGGCCGGGCCGAGATTTTCCACTTTCCCCCGGACGCGGGCAAAGACCGCGTAGAAATCGTACAGCAGCTCGTCGGGCTCGCGGGCGGCGGCCGATCCCGCATAGGCCGCCAGCAGGTCGAAGGCGCCGAGCCGTTCGAGCAACGGGGCGACGGTCTGGAACTCGGCGCTTGTGAAGGCGCAGTCGCGGCCCTTGTCGAGCCAGCGGCGGATCATCGCAAGCCCCTCGGCAACGAGCGTCCGGTCGTCCCGGACCTCGCGCCGGTTCAGCACCGTCAGCGCGGCGACGATCGCGGCGCTGTCCGGCGGGCTCCGCAACACCGCATCCAGGTCCCGGCGCAAGCCCTGGAGGTCCTTGGCCTTGAAGCCCATGGCGCGCCCCTCCAGGATCGCGCGCAGCCAGCCGGCCACCCCGTCGCCCAGCCGTGCGACGCCGGCGCGCACCTCCGCCCAGCCCTGCTCCGCGGCGCCGGCGCCCACCGCGACGAGGCCGCGGGCGAGGGTCAGGGCGCCGTCCGGCGCGTCGCGGCGCTCCCGGCGCGCCGCCTCGTCCAGCGCCTTGCCGGCAAGGTCCGGGCGGCCGTCGCGCATCTTCTTGCGCGCGTGGCCGATCCCAAGCTCGATCAGGCGCTGCCGCGCCTGCGTGTTGATCGGATCGACATCGAGCAGCTTCTCCGCCAATGCCGCCGCCTTGCGGTAGGCGCCGCGCTCGGCGGCGGCGTCGAGCGCTTCGGTCAGGATCAGGGGATCGGCCGGGAAGCGGCCGGCGGCCTGTTCGGCCCAGCGGTTCCGCTCCCGGATGCGGCCGGTCTCGCGCAGGCGGGCGATCAGCTTCAGCGTGCTGTCCCGGTCTTCGGGGTCGGCCTCGACGCTCTTTTCCAGCCATTGCGCGATCCGGTCCTCGGCCTGCCGCGGGTTGGCGAGCCAGGGCACATTGAACGCATTGTCGGCAAGGTGCCGGTAGACGACCGAACGGGACAGCGCCGCGTCGGGACCGGCGGCGGTTTCCATCAGCCGGGCATAGTCCAGCCAGTGGCGCTCGAATTCGTCCCAGTCCCTGCCACGGGCCGCCAGGGCAAGGATGCGGTGCCGCTCGGCCGGATCCAGCGCGCCGAACCGGCGCTCGAACCGGGCGATCCGGTTGGGCACCTTCGCCAGCAGCTCCAGGCAGGCGGCGCGGAGGTCGGCGGCCGGCAGGTGATCCGCGTTCTTCATCAGGGCGTCGAGCAGCGCGTCCGGTCCCCGCCGCTCCGCGTCGCCGAGTTCGGTCAGGATCCGGACCGACGCGGCCGGCCGCCCCGTGACCTCCGCCACGAAGGTCCGTCCCGGCTTGCCGAGATCGTTCCAGCCGGCGATCACCTGCCGCGGGTCCCCCGACAGGGCCACGCGCGCCGCCCGCGCCAGGGCGGCGAAGGCCGAGTCCGGCGGGATCATGTCCAGAAGCCGGGTCCGCCGGCCGGGATCCTCGTCATCCGTGATCAGGCTCTTCAGGATCAGGCGCAGCGGCTTGAACGGCGAGCGCAGCGGGATGGCGTTCAGCAGCCCGTCGATCTCGCCCGCGGCGGCGCCGCCGAGCCAGGCGGCAAGCGCTTTCTGCGCGGCGGCGAAGTCCTTCGCGGGCGTGTCGCCGGCGGCCGGCGGATGGCCCGCCAGCGCGAGTGCCGCGGCAAGGTCGGCGATCCGGGCGCGGTCCGCTTCGGTCACGCCCGCGGCATCGTCGGTCGCGCCGAGGAACCGCGCGCAGGTCCGGGCCGCCGCGGCCGGGTCACCCAGGCGGACGAGGCAGGCGAGGCGCATCATCGGCTCGTGGACCGTCCCGTCCGCCGCGTCGGCATTGTCGAGGACCATCACGGCTTCCTTGACCATGCCCTTGGCCGCCAGGGTCCGGGCGCGCCCGGCATAGGCCGCGGCGAGCGCGTGCTGCCACTCCGGCCGCGGCTCGATCCTGACCAGCCGGCGGAACGCCTCGATGGCATCCTTGAAGCGTCCCGCCTGCAGGTCCGCGGCGCCGCGCTCGGCCAGCGCGTCCGGCGCCGCGATCCGCAAGGCCGGAGCCTGGGGGCGCTTCTTCACAATCCTTCTCCTCCTCCTTCTCCGCAAGCCCCGGCCCCGGGAT
>DASWQX010000276.1:0-4721 GCA_036403495.1 Thermoanaerobaculia bacterium | reverse complement strand
GGTGCGTATCAATGTAACCCGCTACTCGGTGCTGAAGAAGTACGCCAGCCCGATGTCCCTCCTGGTCGGCCCGGACCCGACCGGCAAGTGGGTGATTTACGAGGAGAAGAGCGAGTCGCACCTGTAGGCCCGTCCTGTAGGCCATCCGTGCCGCCGATCCTCGAAACCCCTCGCCTCGCCCTCCGCGAGATGGCGCTCTACGACCTCGACTTCGTCGCCGCCATGCTCGCCCATCCGGAGGTGATGCGCTTCTACCCTCAGCTCTACTCCCGGGACGAGGCGCAGCTATGGATCGAGCGCCAATTGAGCCGCTACGCCCGCGACGGGCACGGCCTCTGGCTGGTCCAGGACCGCGTCACGGGCGAGCCGGTGGGGCAGGTCGGCCTGGTGGTGCAGACCGTCGACGGGGTGGAGGAGCCCGAGATCGGCTACCTGATCCACCGCCCGTTCTGGCGCCGCGGTCTCGCCACGCAGGCCGCCCTGAGCGTGCGGACCTGGGCTTTCGATACCCTGAGGCTGGAGCGGGTCATTTCGCTGATCCGCCCCGAGAACCTCCCCTCCCAGGGAGTGGCCCGGAAGCTGGGGATGACACCGGGCGAGACCGTGCAGTTCCATGGCCTGGAGCACCTCGTGTTTTCGGTGCGGAAGGCTGACCTCGGGGAGGCGGAACAAGGGACTTGAGGGACACCAGGGACAGCAGGGACCTGGCCTTTCCTGCTGTCTCTGGTGTCCCTCAAGTCCCTTGTTTCACCCCTTCAACCGGGCCCGCAGCGCCGCCCACGCCGCGTGGTACCCGCACATCCCGTGCACGCCCCCCGACGGCGGCGTGCTCGACGAGCAGATGAAGATCCGCGGGTCCGGCGTCGCGTAGGGGACGCGGCGGGCCACGGGGCGGGTGAAGAGCTGGCCAAGGGTGGCGGCGCCGCCGTTGATGTCCCCCCCCACGAGGTTGGGGTTGTAGGCCTCGAGCTGGGCGGGGTTGAAGGTGTGCCGGGCGAGCACCACGTCGCGGAACCCGGGGGCGAAGCGCTCCATCTGGTCTTCGAGGACCTGCGTGCAGTCCGCCGCCGAGCCGTTGGGGACGTGGCAGTAGGCCCAGGCGGTGTGGCGGCCGGCGGGCGCGCGGGTGGGATCGAACCGCGTGGCCTGGCCGACCAGGGCGAAGGGACGGGTAGGCGTGCGCTCCTGCCAGGGGCCCCGCTCCGAGGCGGCGATCTCTTCGAGCGTGCCGCCCAGGTGGATCGTCCCTGCCCGCCGGCAGGCCTCGGCCCGCCAGGGGATCGGCTCGGAGAGCGCCCAGTCGATCTTGAACACTCCCGGCCCGTAGAGGTAGCGGCCGAGCCGGCGGCGGTAGCGCTGCGGCCACTCGATTCCCTCGATCCGCAACAGTTGAGCCGGCGTGAGGTCGAAGAGGTAGGCGCGGGCGCGGGGGAGCCCGGCGAGCGACGTCGCGAGCTGGCCGGTGCGGATCACCCCCCCTTCGGCGCGCAGCAGCGACGCCAGGGCGTCCGGGATCTTCTGGGCGCCCCCCTCGGGCTGCGGCCAGCCCACGGCGTGGCCGGTGACGCCCATCATCAGGCCGACGGCTGCGCTGGGGGCCTGCTCCAGCGGCAGGAAGGAGTGCGCGGCGAGGCCGGCGAACAGGGCCCGCGCCCGGAAGCCGCGGAAGCGCCCGGTGGCGAGGCCCACCGCGCCGCGCAGCCCGACGAGCCCGAAGTGAGCCATGCGGAAGGGGTGGCGAGGGAGGCCGAGAGGGGCGAGGAGATCGGGGGCGAGCTCCGTCCAGCGGTCCGAGAAGGGGCGGAACAGGCGCTCCCAGGCGTCGGCGTCGGCGTTTTCCCCGAAGCTCTCGCCGGTCTCGCCGAAGCCGCGGGCGAGGACGGCGGCGGTGCCGTCGTCGAACGGATGGGCCAGCGGCAGCGGCGGGTGGATCCAGCGCAGCCCGTGGCGGTCGAGGGGGAGGCTGGGGAAGAAGGGCGCTCCCACCGCCAGCGGATGGATGGCCGAGCAGACGTCGTGGAGATAGCCGGGGAGGGTCAGCTCGGCCGACCGCGCCGCGCCCCCGACGGTGGCGCCGGCTTCGACGACCTCGACCGACTTCCCGGCCCGAGCCAGCACGATGGCCGCGGCCAGACCGTTGGGCCCCGCTCCGACGACGACCGCGTCCAGATCCGCCATGGTCGGCCTCCCTTCCGCGGCGCTGGTGCCGCGGTCTTGTCAGACGCAGGGTACCAGCCGGAGGCCTTCGCGGACCTTCTTCAGCTCGTCCTCCTGATTGTTGTTGCCGCTGCTCACCGTCTGGGCGCAGACGACGAGCGTGGAGGCGAGACCGCCGCCGGCGCGCGACAGGCAGCGCATGTCCATCTGCACCGAATTGGTATTGGCCGACAGGGTGTATTCGCCGGCGCCGTCGGCCCACTTGAACTCCTCTTCGCCGATCTCGATCTCGGGGTCCTTCTCGGCGCCCCCCTTGATCCCCTTCGCGAAGCCGCGAAAGCTCCCCTCGGTCTTGCCGACGTCCTTGGCGACGAGGAGGAGGATGGCGTTGCCGGTCTCGTAGTTGGCGTAGGTCCACTGGCCGAGGTTCGGGTTCTGCTTGGCGAACTTGCCGTTGAGCTTGTCCTCGAGCTGCGTCATCGGCTGGAAGCCGTCGGGGTGGGGGAGGTTGAAGCCGAGGGAGTTCTGGCAGAGGCGCGCCTTGTCGTCGATGATGCGGGTCTCCGGGCGCTTGCGGTCCTCGGCGGTCAGCGGCGCCGGGGTGAACGACTTGTCGAGCACCAGCGTCAGGAAGGCGTGCACCTGGAGCCCGAGCAGGCCCAGGAGGACGATGAGCCCGCCGATCAGCAGCCAGGACCGCCCGCTCTGCATTCCGGCCGAGGCCACGACCGCCACCGCGAAGGCCGCGCACAGCGCCGCGACCTTCGCGTCGCCGACCCGGTCGGGGTTCGGGAACGCGTCGATCATGGCGAAGACCCGGCCGACAGCGACGAACAGGAAGACCACGATGACCGCGTGGAGCAGCGCCTTTCCCCAGGAAACGTCCGACATCTGAAGTACTCCTTTTGAAACGACCGCGTCGATCCTCCTCAGACCGTGGGGGACGAGCCTTTCCCGACGGCATTCATGAATGACGGGCTGAGAGCTTTCATTTCAAGATACCACCGGCCGGCGGCGAAGGGAATGAACGAAACTTACCGCGCCGCCGCCTTCGCCCGCGCTTCCTGCTCCGTGGCGGCGTCGGGCCTTCCGGTCGCCCGCATCTGCAGGGCGTAGGCTTCGAGCAGTTGGGTCAGCCGCGGGTGACCCTTGGGATAGGCGGCCTCGAGGAGCGCCTGGGCGCGCCGGAACAGCGGCTCGGCCTCGTCGAAGCGCTTCTCCTCGCGGTACAGGGCGGCGAGGTCGGTGAGGGAGACGCCGACGTCGGGGTGCGCGGGCCCAAGCGAGGCCTCGCGGGCGTGGACGGAGCGCAGCAGCAGCGCCTCGGCCTCGACCGTCTGGCCCAGGCGCGTCAGGGTCTCGCCGAGGTTGTTGAGGATCAGCGTCGTGCGCGGGTGCTCGCGGCCGAGCACCTTCTCGCTGATCGCCAGGGCGCGGCGATGGAGGCGTACGGCCTGCGAGCCCTGCGAGTTGCGGTCGTAGAGGACGGCGAGCGCCTCCAGGTTGGCGGCGAGGTCGGGGTGGTCCGGCGGCAGGGCGCGCTCGCGGATCGCCAAGCCGCGGCGGAGCAGCGTCTCCGCGCTCCGGCGGTCCCCCAGGGCCTGGCGCGCCATGCCGAGGTTGTTGAGCGAGGTGGCGACGTCGGGGTGATTGGGGCCGAGGGTGGCCTCGCGGATCTCCAGGGCCTCCCGGAAGAGCGCCTCCGCCTTCTTGATGTCCCCCCGCATGGCGTTAAAGACGCCGAAGTTGGAGAGCAGCCGCGCCACATCGGGGTCGCGGCGGCCGGACTTCGCCTCGCGGATGCGCAGGGCCTGCTCGAAGCGGGCCTCGGCCTGCGGGCGGTTCTCGGCCTGATCGAGGAGCGCCAGGTGCTCCAGGCTGGTGGCCAGGTCGAGCGGGTCGCCGGGGTGGGCGCGGCGGAGGTGGAAGGCGTCCTCCAGCGGCGGCCGGGCCTCGCGGTAGAGCCCCAGCTTGAAGTAGACCTGCCCGATGGTGTCCAGCAGGCGCGCCTGCACCGCCGGCTGGCCCCGGAGGTCGCGGCGGACCTTCCGCGCGCCCTGGTCGAGCAGCTCCCGGGCGGTCACCGTGGCGCCCCGCGCCTCGCCGGGATCGGAGACCTTGAAGAGGTCGGTCAGGAAGCTCACCACCCCCTCCCCCTGCTGGCGGGCGAGCTCGGCCTCCTGGCGCGCGCGGACCGCCGCGTCGCGCTCGCGGCGGAGGTCGTAGGTGTACTTGGCGATGCCGCAGAGGGCGAGGAGGAGGACGAGCCCGGCGATCAGGACGCGGGCGCGCCGCCGCGGCTTCTCCTCGATCCAGCGCAGGCTCTGCAAGGCTTCCCCCGCCGACGGGCGGTTCTCGGGGGTGAGCGCCTTGAGGCGCTCGATGAGGTCGGCCAGGTGCGGGTCGACGCCGGTCACCGGCAGGGAGTACCCCTTCTGGACCTTGCGGAGGAGCGCGATGGCGTCGAGCTCGGGCTCGTAGGAGGGCTTGCCGGTGAACAGCTCCTGCAACAGGAGGCCGAAGGAGTACATGTCGCTCGCCACGGTCACCGGCTCGCCGCGCGC
>DASWQX010000275.1:0-8991 GCA_036403495.1 Thermoanaerobaculia bacterium | reverse complement strand
TCGGCGGTGGTGGGAGCGGGCAGCGGGTTGTCGCTGGGGCGCTGGCTGCCCGCGATCAGCGAGAAGATCTCGAGGTCGGCGAGGTTGGAGTCCGACGCCAGGTGGATGTCGGGGTGCTCGAGCGTGCCGCCGAGGGTCAGGGTGATGTTGAAGCCCTGGACCTCGGTGGTGGCCACCAGGTCGACCACCGGATCGATCCGCTGCGGATTGCTGAAGCGGAGCGTCCCCCGCTGCACCTCGTACTGGTTGTCGTTGTAGACCAGGGTGCCGCCGGGATCGAGGGTGACGTCGCCGAAGACGACCGGCCGCGCCAGGGTGCCGCGGACGCTGAGGGCGACGTCCCCCTGCAGGTTGGCGACGTTGTTGCGGACGTGCAGGGCGTCGTGCGGACCGCGGATGCCGATGTTGAGCTGGGTGGTGGTCTGGAAGGTGTCGGTCTCGGCGAGCTCGAGGCGCTGGCGCTGGAAGAGCCCCTGGATCAGCTCGACGAGGTCGACGTTGATGTCCTGCACATAGAGCGACCGCTGGAGGTTCACCACCCCTTCGATCCGCCGTCCCGTGCCGTCCGAGATCAGCGACAGGTTGGCGTCGCCGCGGTTGTTGAGGAACTCGGGGAACCGCGTGCTGACGTCCTTGGCCGCGACGTTGACCTGATAGGAGAACGGCCTTCCCGGCCGCGGCAGGTTGAGGTCGCCGGTGAACCGGAGCAGGCCGTTGTTGCCCATGCGGGCCTGCACCCCCTCGATCGAGATACGGTCGCGGTTGAACGAGAGGAAGCCGTTGATGCTGTCGATCGACTGGGCGAACGACGGCACGATCAGCCGCCCACCGCGCACCTCCCCCTGGCCGGTCAGGGCGGGATCGCCGATGGTGCCGCGGACGGCGCCGAGGAGGTCGACGGCGCCCTCCAACCGGTAGTCCGGCGGCAGGAAGAGCCCCGCCCAGGTAGCCGCGAGGGTGCTCTGGAAGTGCAGGTTGAGCGGCATGCCGGCCGCGAAGCCGACCGTGCCGTTGACGGCCAGCTCGTTGTTGGTGCCGGGCTCGACCAGATAGAAGGATTTGACGTCGGCGAGCTCAGCGCCGATCTCCACCGCGACGGGCTCCTTGTTGGCGACCGTCCGCCCCTGGTACTGGAGGCGCAGGTCGGGCAGCCGGACCCCGGCGCGCCAGGTGCCGGCGTTGAAGTCGGCCGCGACGGCGACGGAGCCCGCGAAGGAGCCGGTGAAGTCCGGCAGGGACTGCGGCGACAGGGCGCTCGCCAGCGGGCCGAGCTTGTCGCTCCGGACGTCGATGGCGAGATCGGCGCCCTGGCGGTCGAGCCGGCCGTTGCCCTGGAACGCGGCGAGACCGAGGAGCGAGCCGTGGACGTCCACCGTCCGGCCGTCCCAGGTGGCGACGGCGTTCGTCTCCCCGTTCTGGCCGAGGGGGCGCCCCTGGAGCACCAGGTTCCGGCCGTGGAGGGTGACCGTGGCGTGGGGCTGCTCCAGGGTACCGGTGGCCGTCGCCTCGACGCTCATCGTGCCGTCGAGCTCGCCCCCCAGGAAGCGCCGGAACGGATCGGCGGCGAGCGCCAGGGCGGGAGCGCGCACCGTCAGGCTCATCCCTTCCGTCCCGGTGTCGAAGCTCCCCTGCGCGGTGATCGTTCCCGCCGCCGTCTCCACCTGCCCCTGATCGATGGTGATATGGCCGCCGTCGAAGCGGGCCGACGCGCGCACCTTCCCCACCGGATAGCCGTAGACGACGGTGTTGAGCGAGGTGGCGTCGACGTGGCCGGTCAGCCGGTCGGGGAAGCCGGAGAGATCGACGCGCCCGGAGAGCTCCCCCTGCAACCGGCGAGTCAGCTCGGGGTTCAGCGGATCGAGGAAATAGCCGAGCCCCGCGGCCTGCCATTGGGCGGCGTCGATCGCCAGGGTGAGCGGCTGCGTGGCGGCCTTCTGCCCGGTGGCGGCCAGCGGGATGCGGCCGGTCACCAGCAGAGCGCCGCCGTTGCGGGCCATCTCGATCCGCAGGCCGTCGACCGCCTGCGGGCTCAGGGTCAGGGCGCCGCGGACCGTGTCCGCCGCCGTCACCGGCGCCACCACGTTCTGGAGGTCGAGCGCGACCTGCAGCGTGTAGTCCTTGCCGGCGAACCGGAACGTCCCCTCGGCCGTGCCGCGCCCCGCCGTGGGAAGCCAGAAGGCGGGAGGCTCTCCCGGCTTGAGGGGCCCTTCAATGATCAGACCGAGCGGAGCGACGTCCTGGCTCGCCAGCCGGAAGTCGAGCTGGCCCTGGTTGCGCTGGAGGTCGTAGGTGAAGCCGGACGAGGTGACGTCCTGGCCGGGGAGCGTCAGGTGCAGGTCGTGGCCGGAGATCACGCCACGGTCGAGGAGCACCGGCAGGTCCCCCGTCACCGCCAGCCCGGTCTCGCTGGTGCCGCGGACGTGGAGGCGCGCCTGGCCGCTGCCGGCGAGCACGCGCTCGGTGTTGAAACGGTATTCGAAGCTGCCGCTCGTCCGCCCCGACAGGCCGCCGACGATCGCCAGCTCCTCGCCCGGGAACTGGTCGGCGAGGAGCTGATGGATCGACAGGTCGGCGAGGTCGAGGTCGAGCGAGACCGGCGTGCCCGGCCCCTTCTCGCCGGTGTCGACCGCCACCAGCCCCTTGAACGAGCCCCCCGCGTAGCGGGCCCGCTCCAGCTGGACGTCGACGCCGTCGGGGCCGCCGGTGAACTTCGCCTGGATGTCCTGGATCGTCCGCCCGAGGGTCGCGATGTGCGGCGAGGCGGCCGTGCCGCCGTAGCTCCACCCCGCCGGGGTCCAGACGAAACGCGCCTGCGCCGCCACCGGCCCGATGAGGGGCTGATCGTCGTAGCCGACCCGGTTGACCCACTGCGCCGCGCCGTCGACCTGGATCGCCAGCTCGACCCGGCGGCTGGCCGGCCGGTAGTCGACGAAGCCGTCCACCCGCCCCTTGAGGTCGGGACCGGCCAGGCGCGCGTTGGTGATCAGCACCTTCCCCTGCTCCGGGACCACGCTCCCCTTCGCCGAGACAGTGTAGGCGTAGGGCTTCGCCCGCGGCAGCGTGGTCACCACCTCCTGGGCGGTCGCCAGCAAGTCGATGCGGTTCCCCCCCTTGCCGCCGCGCTCGGCGCGGCCGATCCCGCGCCCCCAGATCGCCTTGGCGTCGAGCTGGAGCGGCGTCTGGCGCTCGTTGATCCGCAGGGTCCCCCCCTGGACGAGGAGATGGGCGATCCGCACGTCGAAACGCTTGGGCCCCGAGCTGGTGGGGAAGTTGAAGTCGGGGAGGTTGTTCGAGCCGTCGGGGTTGAACTGGAGATAGACCTGCGGATGGAGGACCTCGATCTCGTCGATGTCGTAGACGTTGTTCCGCAGGTCCTTGACCGACGCCCTGACCTCCACAAAGGGCAGAACGGCGACCGGCGGATCGCCCGGCCGCGGACCGGGGATCACGACGTCGCGCAGCTCGATGGCGGCCGGGAAGAAGGAGAAGTCGACGCTGCCGATCCGGACCTGCCGGTTCAGGTAGCGCGGGAGGACCGCGATCAGCCGCTCGCGGACCTTCTCGCGCGCCAGATGGCTCTGGAAGAAGAACCAGGCTCCCGCGAAGAGGCCGGCCAGCAGCAGGAGCCCCCAGAAGAACGGCCGCACCACCCACCGCCGCACCCGGCCCGGCCGCTTCCGGGTTGGCGTGGACTCCGCGGGAGGCGGCGCCGGCTCCTGCGGCTCGCTCACTCCGGCGCTCCTCCTTCGCCGTCGGGAACGGGATCGCTCCCCTCGGACGCGCCCGACAGCCCGCCCCACCGCAGCTTGCCGCGCAGGCTGTCGTAGAAGCTCCGCTCGCTCACCTTGGCGAGTTGCACCTTCTCGGCGCTGCGCGAGATGCGGACGGTGTCGCGGAAGCCGAGCGACGTCCCCTCCTGGCCGTCGAGCGTCAGGTAGACCTCCTCGGCCTGGGTCTCCAGCGTCACCTCGATCGGTCCGGCGTCGGGCACCACGATCGGCCGCAGCGACAGGGCGTGCGGGCAGATCGGGGTGAGCACGGCCACCGGCAGCAGCGGATTGAGCACCGGCCCGCCAGCCGAGAGGTTGTAGGCGGTCGAGCCGGTGGGGGTCGAGATGATCAGGCCGTCGGCGCGGAAGCGAGCGATCAGGTGGCCGTCCACCCGCAACGTCAGCTCGATGATGCGGGCCAGCGCGCTCTTGGTGATCACGGCGTCGTTGAGCACCCGCAGCGTGCTGGGGGCGCCGCCGTTCCTCTGCAACTCGACGTCGAACAGCGAGCGCTCCTCGATGGCGAAGCGCCCCTCCAGCAGACGCACCATGGCGGGATAGAGCTCGCCGCGGTTGATCTCGGTCAGGAAGCCGAGGTTTCCCAGGTTGACCCCCAGGATCGGCACGCCGCGCGTCAGCGACCGCGCCACCGACAGCAGCGTGCCGTCGCCGCCAAGCACCACCACCAGGTCGTAGGCGCCGGCGGGATCGAACGCCGCCTCCCCGCGCAGGCCGCGGTCGTGCAGGGTGGCCTCGTCGAGGGCCGTCTCGAGGCCGCGGCGGCGGAGCCACTCGGAGAGCTCCTGCGCGATGTGGG
The DNA here is from genome assembly GCA_036403495.1 of Thermoanaerobaculia bacterium. Taxonomy (GTDB): domain Bacteria; phylum Acidobacteriota; class Thermoanaerobaculia; order Multivoradales; family UBA5704; genus DATARR01. Next base: position 4,404 of record DASWQX010000275.1, on the reverse strand, counting down.
CGGCGTCGCGGCTCGCCACCTTGGCGACGATGCCGACGCGGCGGAACTCGGGCGGATTCATGCCCCCTCCCGCCGGTAGAGGGCGAAGGCCTCGCGGTTGCCGCCGGTGCCGGCCACCGGCGAGTCGAAGACGCCCAGCGGAGTCAACCCGAGGGCGGCGATCCCCTCGGAGCACGCGGTCACCGCCCGCGCGCGGACCTCGCCGTCGCGCAGGATCCCCCCCTTGCCCACGGCGCCGCGGCCGGCCTCGAACTGTGGCTTGATCATCGGCAGCAGGAGGCCGCCGGGGACGAGATGCGGCAGCAGGGCGGGGACGACCTTAAGCAGCGAGATGAAGGAGACGTCGATGGTGATCAGGCGACAGGGCTCCGGCAGGGCGTCCGGCGACAGGTTCCGGGCGTTGATCCTCTCCATCACCACCACCCTGGGGTCGTTGCGGAGCCGCAGGTCGAGCTGGCCGTAGCCGACGTCGACGGCGTAGACCCGCGCCGCCCCCCGCTGCAACAGGCAGTCGGTGAACCCCCCCGTCGAGGCGCCGACGTCCAGGCAGACCCAGCCGGCCAGATCGATGCCGAAGTGGTCGAGGGCGTGCGCCAGCTTGCGGCCGGCCCGCGACACGAACGGCTCCTTCGGCGCCAGCACCGACAGCGCCGCGTCCGCTGCGACCGCGGTCCCCGGCTTGTCCACCCGCCGCCCCGCCACCTCGACGGTGCCGGCCATCACGGCGCGGCGCGCCTGCTCGCGGCTGGGGAACAGCCCTCGCTCCACCAGAAGCTGATCGAGGCGCACGGCCGTCCGTCCTCTCTGGAGATCGTCGCTCCGCGTCACAACGGCATGGTTTCCCAGGGCGGTTCCAATCCGCTCGAAAGGGCTGCAACGGACATGCCCGCCGGATCTATATATCACTGACCCGCCGGGGGTTGCGCCTCGCGCTTGGCGCCGTGGAGGCAGAAGGGGATCGCCAGCACGAAGAGGATCGGCCGCTGCACCTCGGTATCCCCCCAGTTGTTCTCGAACAGGCCGGCGAGGTTGAACGCCAGCAGCGACAGCAGCACGCCCATGTAGAGGTCGGCCCGCGGCCCCCGGCGTCCCCCCTCGCGGACGTACCAGCGCCAAGCGGCGACGGCGCCGACGAGGGTCATCGCCAGGTAGGCGGCGAGCGAGGGGAGCCCCCGCTCGGCGGCGATCTGGAGGATGGAGTTGTGCAGGTGGGGAACGTCGTAGCGCGGCGCCGAGGGGGCGCGGTAGATCGGATAGAAACGCTTCACCAGGTCCGGGCCGACGCCGAACAGCGGGCGCTGGCGGACCATATTGAGCCCCGCCTCCACCATGCAGAGGCGGTCGTAGTTCGAGCTGTCGCGCAGATCGACGATCGAGAGCACCCGGTGGAGGATCGGCACCGGCGCCAGCGCGATGAACAGCACCATCGCCGGCACGTAGGCGGCGAGCAGCCGCGGCACGCGGACGGCGATCATCAGGGTCAGCGACAGGGCGAGCGCCACCCAGGCGTTGCGCGTGTAGCTGCCGAGCAGCGCGGCGTTGATCACCCCCAGCGCCACCCACCGCCAGGGGCTCCGCCAGCGGCGGGTGTAGATCATCGCCGCCAGCAGCAGCAGGTCACAGACCAACAGGAAGCCCGAGAAGGTCATGTAGTGCGAGAACGGGCCGCGGATCCGCCGGTCGATGTCGCCGTAGCCGAAGAGGAACTGCGCCAGCCCCTCGGTGGCGAGCAGCGCGGCGAGGACGATCAGCGAGTCCACCACCAGCCGGACCTGCCGCTCGCCGCGCACCAGGAAGGGGGCCATCAGCAGCGTGGTGAAGGTGAAGAAGTCGGTCATCCCGCGGGTGCTGACGCTCGGGTCGGGCGAGGCGACGATGGAGCCCACGAGGAGGAGGAGGTAGATCCCGACCGGGATCGCCAGCGGCGCCAGCACGCTCCAGGTCACTCCGCGCCGGCGCGTCCAGGGGAGCGACAGGACGGTGAGGCCGAGCAGGACCTCCGAGATGGCGATGGCGAAGATCACCGCCAGGTGCGAGAGGAACAGCCAGAAGCCGGCCCGCTCGGCCCAGGAGTCACCGGCCTCGAAGAGGGGAGCCACGCGAGGCGCGGCCAGGCCCTCGGCGTGAGCCTCAGCGTCCGACGGCGGAGGCAGGGAGCGCCTCCTCGATGAGCATGATCGGGATGTCGGAGACGATCGGGTAGACCAGGCTGGAGGCGGCGCAGTAGAGCCCCTGCTCGACCACCGGCTCCTCATCGCGGAAGTGCTCGCGGTACTTCTCGACCAGCGGCGCCCGCACCTCGCGGGGGAGCTCGATCAGCTCCAGCTCGCCCTTGGATTTCGGGCAGACCAGGATTTCCAGCAGCTCGGGATCGACGGCCATGACGCCGGAGGATACCACAGCCCTCGCCGCCAATCGCCTCAGGGGCGGTCGCCGCGCAGTGGGTGATGCCAGGTGACCACCAACGACTCGCTGCCGGGGTTGTGGACGTAGATGTGCGCGTTCGAGATGTGGAACAGCATCAGCCCGACCCGGTCGCGGTCGCCGAGCTGGCGCGAGATCTCGATCCCGGAGCGGAACTCGACCGGCCCGCCGAGCTTGAACCCGCCGCTGCCGGCGCTGTAGACGCCGGGCGCGAACTGGATGCTCAGCTCCCAGGGCGTCCGCAATGGCATGTCGGCCCGCAGGCCGGTATAGACGTAGAAACCGCCCTTGGAGTTGACGAAGGCGCCGGCGGCCGGCGCGAGCGGCGGGATGAAACGCGGCAGCCAGGAGAAGCGGTGCGCCTTGAAGCGCACTTCTCCGCCCAGCTCCGGACGCGTCGCGGAACGGAGGTTGAACGCACCGGCGCTGAGCGACACATACGCCGGCTCCTGGGCCCGGAGGGAAGGAGCGGCGAACAGCCCCGCCGCCAGGGCGAGGGCGAGGATGAGCAGGGATGGCTTCGTGGATCGCATGCGGCGGGATATAGCACTGGAAGCGCCTCCGGCTCAAGGAGCGGCTTAAGATACCGGCCGTGACCCCGCCCGAGATCTCCGTCGTCGTCCCGGTCTATGACGAGGCCGAGAGCCTCCCCCGGCTGGACGCCGAGATCGCCGGCGCCCTGCGACCGCTCGGGTTCGCCTACGAGGTGATCTACGTCGACGACGGCAGCATCGACGGCAGCGCCGGAGTGCTGCGCGGACTGGCCCGCGATGACTCCGCCGTGCGGGTGATCCGCCAGCGCCGCAACACGGGTCAGACGGCGGCGCTCGACGCCGGCTTCCGCTCCGCCCGCGGCGCCGTCGTGGTCACCCTCGACGCCGACCTGCAGAACGATCCGGCGGACATCCCACGGCTCCTCGCCCTGATGGACCGCTTCGACGTGGTCAGCGGCGTGCGCGTCCCCCGGCGGCACTCCTGGCTCCGCCGGGTCTCGTCCCGCGTGGCCAACCGGGTGCGCAACCGGGTCACCCACGACGAGGTCACCGACGTCGGCTGCACCCTGCGCGCCTGCCGCGCCGAGCTCCTGCGGCGGGTGCCGATGTTCGCCGGCATGCACCGCTTCCTCCCCACCCTGCTCAAAATGGCGGGAGCGCGGACGACCGAGATCCCCGTCAACCACCGGCCGCGGCTGTACGGCCGGACCAAATACACCCTCGGCAACCGGCTCTGGCGGACGCTGGCGGACCTCGCCGCCGTGCGCTGGATGCAGGCGCGCTGGATCGACCCTGACCTGTCGGAGGAAATCGACCCTTGGGACAAAAACTCTGGACCGACATCGGCTACCTCGGCCAGCTCCTCTTCGGCTGCCGCTTCCTGGTCCAGTGGATCGCCTCCGAACGGCGCAAGCGGACCGTCGTCCCCCACGCGTTCTGGTACCTGAGCGTCAGCGGCGGAGCGCTGGTGCTCGCCTACGCCGTCCACCAGCGGGACCCGGTGTTCATCGTGCCGCAGGCGGCTGGACTGCTGATCTATCTGCGGAACCTCTGGCTGATTCACCGTCCGGTCACGGTGGACGCGGACTGACGGCGGGCTGCCCTACGGCTCGAGGTCCGGCATCAGGATGCGCTCGATCCCCCGCGCCTTGCCGGTCGCCTCGTCGATATCGACCACGGCGCCGGCCAGGCGCACGTCGCGCTTGGCGACCTCGAACGAGGAGGGGGTCTGGAGCAGGAACCGCTTGAGGACCTTGTCGACCCGCATGCCGATGACCGACTCGTACGGACCGGTCATTCCGACGTCGGTCAGCAGGGCCGTGCCGTTGGGCAGGACCCTCTCGTCCGCAGTGGGCACATGGGTGTGGGTGCCGATCACGGCGCTCACCCGGCCGTCCAGGTAGAAGGCGATGGCCTGCTTCTCGCTCGTCGCCTCGGCGTGGAAGTCGACGAAGATCACCTTGACCTTGCGGTCGAGCTGGGCCAG
>DASWQX010000274.1:0-1972 GCA_036403495.1 Thermoanaerobaculia bacterium | reverse complement strand
TACCTCCGGCTGCCAAGGGCATCCCGAAAGTCTTGGCGGTGTTCTGGCCGCAGAGGTTGACGTGGCCGGTGTCACCACAGTCCACTACGAACTCTGTCGGAGTCACTTTGAATTCGAGTTGCGTGGCCTTGAACTTACCGTTTGCCATAAGCCCCTCCCTGTTAAGGCTACCCTCATCACGTTCTTGGCATTGTCGGATACAGGATTAATTTACCATAGGCTGGCGCCGGAGCAGGGCCTCGAAGGCACTTTCACCCCACAATGGCTTCCAAGCGGGGTCCAGCCGCAAATCGACGATCGTCAATGAACTTCGGTAGGTCGTAGCGAGCTGATGGGCTAGACGGTCGACCGCCTCCCGGTGACGCCCCAGGATTACGTCCACGAGGGCCTGGATCTCGCCGATCCGAGGACCAGAGAAGGAATCGCTCTGCCGCATTTCGACCGCCCGTCGCACCTCGGTCAAAGCATCTTCCGATCGTCCGAGTTGGGCGAGCGCCACCGCCAGGCAGGCATGTAGGAATCCCCGACCCGGATAGCGGGCGATCTTCTCCAAAAGGTCGACGCGGTTCGCCTCGGCCGCGGCGAGAGCTCCCCGATGGTCCCCCATCCGCTCCCGGGCGATGGCGGCCATCATGGCGATCCGGGTTTGCGTCTCTGGCGCGAGTTGACGCAGCCAATCCGGCGAAAGCTCCTCCAGAGCCTGCTGATACTTGCCCTCGTAGAGGTCAAGACGGAATTGGGTGGCCTTGATCATAGGGGCATCGGAAAGACCGGCCTCCGCCATGACGGCGCGGGCCGCCTCCGGATCTCCGGTCATTGCCAGCCGGTTCAGGGTGCGCTGCTCCCAGAAGAACGGCTCGTCCGGCGCCTGGGAGATCGCTTGAGCGAAGCCGCGGTCCGCCTCCTTGAAATTCCGCAAGGCCCTCTGCGTCTCGGCGAGAATCCAGACGAGCTCCCCTGTCCTCGGGTTCAGCCACTCGGCGTGCCGGAGCGCCCGGATCGCATCGCCCAAGCGTCCCTTGCGCCGGAGGAGGAGACCGAACGCCTTGTGCACCTCGGCGTCGTTGGGAAACTTTCGGGCCGCGGCGTCGAGTTGGACCAGAGCGCCGTCGAAGTCCTCCTGGCAGCGGTAGGAGAAGTAAGCCCGGGCGAGCCTTACCTCGGAAAGATCCGGAGCGAGCGCTATTGCCCGTTCCAGGGCCCGGCGCGCCTGCCCGATACGCTGCGAGGTGGGATCGGTGTTGTAAGCCAGATACGAGCTCGCCATCGACAGCTCGGCCCAGGCCGGTGCGAACCCCGGGTCGAGCTCTACCGCCCGCTCGAACGTCAGGGCCGCCTTTCGCAGGTGCTCCTCGGAGTAGAACGGCTGGTCCTTGAGGCTGAGACCGCGGACGTAGGCCCGGTACGCTTCCAGGCTCTTCGTCGCGGGCTCTCGGAGGGCCTGACTCTGCTCCGGCAGGAGGTTGATGCCGAGCGAGGCGATCACTTGGCGAGAGATCTCCGACTGGACCTCGAAGACGTCCTTCACCTCGCTCTCGAAGGAGTCGGCCCAGACCTGGACCCCATCCACCCGGACGAGCTGAGGCCGGATGCGTACCCGGAGCCGGCCTTCCGCACGCGGCGCCCACTGCACCGTCCCGACCAGCACGTAGCCCACCCCCAGCTCCTTGCCTATCTCGTACGGCGGCTTCGTCCCTTTCTGGGTGGAGATAGACCGATAGATCACCTGGAGGGACGGCAGAGAGCCCAGGTCCTTGGTCACCTCCTGGGTGAGCCCCAGAGCGAAGAAGGGGTCTCCCGGCGGGCCCAAGTCCTCGAAGGGAAGGACGGCGATGCGCATGCCCCCTTCCGGCAGGCGGTTCCGGGCGCTCTCCGCCGTCGAGGGCTTCACGGCGCCGCGGGCTTCCCCCACCTGGCCCCGGTCGAGCAGGACCAGCCCCAGGATGGTCGCCAGGCCCGCGACGACGACCAG
>DASWQX010000273.1:0-2202 GCA_036403495.1 Thermoanaerobaculia bacterium | reverse complement strand
GGCCGGCGAAGAGGATGGCGTACTTGTTCTGCGCCGCGCCGATCGCCTCGGGGGGCGCCGCGAAAGCGGGATCGCTCAGGTACTGCGCGTTCTCCCACGCCGCCCAGGGGTTGTCCGGCACCGGCGGCACGGCCGGCGGATTGATCCCGTCCTTGGTCCAGGCGTAGGCGTCGTCGGTGATCGGAAGGTCGTTCGAGCCGACGGGGTTGATCGCCCGGTAGAACCAGGAGAAGGTGAAGTAGGAGCGCTGGTTGGGGAGGTCATAGGAGGCCGGCTCGAAGAAGCGGCTGGCGCTGTTGGCCCCGAACTTCCGCACCCCCTGCCGCTGCAGCTCGGTGAGGAAGCCGCCGCCATAGCACTCGTGGAAGCCGGCGAGGAGCGAGAACTTGGGAGCGGCGGGAGGAGCCCCCTGCACCGCCTTGACCCACTGGGCGAACTGCACGTCGGTGACGAACGGGCCGGCGGTGGTGGCCAGCTTCGAGGTCCACACCGGCGGCTTCACCAGGTAAGCCGGCAGCACGGCCTGGAGCGGCGGAGCGAGCGCCACCGAGAGGACGGCGACCGCCAGCAGGGCGACGAAGATACGGTTTCTCATCGAACACCTCCTGAAGAGGAAATATCTCTACAATTCTATTAGGTGATTCAACTCAGAAATCCGAGCCGTTGCCGGTGACGGATCGACGGCGAAATCCCCGTGGTAGCATCCGCCCGCTATGAGCGACGAGCGCGAAACCCTGGAGCTGGACGTCGTCTTCGTGGGCGCCGGACCGGCCAGCCTGGCGGGGGCGTACCACCTCGCGCGGCTGGCCAAGCAGAACGGCCTGGAGCTGGCGATCGGCGTCCTGGAGAAGGGGCGGGAGATCACCAGCCACGCCATCTCGGGCGCCGTGGTCGATCCGCGGGCGCTGAAGGAGCTCTTCCCGGACGACTGGCAGTCCGCCCCCTTCGAAGGCGAGATCGAAGGCGAGAAGGTGCTCTGGATGACCGAGAGGAAGGCGGCCTCGATGCCGATCCCGCCGCCGATGAACAACCACGGCAACTACGTGGCCTCCCTGGGCAAGCTCCTGAAGTGGATGGCCCCCAAGGTCGAGGCCGCCGGGGTGGACATCTTCTTCGAGTTCCCCGCCGTCCAGGCGCTGGTCGAGGAGGGACGCGTGGTCGGCGTGCGCACCGGCGACAAGGGGATCTCGCGCGAGGGGAAGAAGAAGGCCAACTACGAGCCGGGAGTCGACATCCGCGCCCAGGTCACGGTGCTGGGCGAGGGGGTGCGCGGCACGCTGGTCAAGCAGCTCGCCGAGCCCTTCGGCCTCTGGCAGGGCAAGAACCCGCAGATCTACGCGCTCGGCCTCAAGGAGGTCTGGGACCTGCCGGCCGGACGGGTCAAGCCGGCCGAGGTGATGCACACGATGAACTGGCCGCTCGGCTTCGACAACTTCGGCGGCGGCTTCATCTACGGCATGCAGAACGACCAGCTCATCGTCGGCCTGGTCGTCGGCCTCGACTACAAGAACCCGCTGTTCGATCCCCACGCCGAGTTCCAGCGGCTGAAGACCCACCCCGAGATCGCCAAAATGCTCGCGGGAGGCAAGATGGCCTTCTATGGCGCCAAGGCGATCCCCGAGGGGGGCTGGTGGTCGATGCCCCGCCCGTTCGGCGACGGCTTCCTGATCGTGGGGGACTCGGCGGGGATGCTCAACAGCCAGCGCCTGAAGGGGATCCACCTCGGCATGAAGTCGGGGATGCTGGCGGCCGAGACGATCGTCGACGCCCTCAAGGCCGGCGGCGCCACGGCGGAGCGGCTGGCGGCCTACCAGGCGAAGATCGACGCGAGCTGGGTGAAGGAGGAGCTCTGGCCGGTGCGCAACTTCCACCAGTCCTTCGACCACGGCCTGCTCGGCGGCTTCCTGCAAGGCGGGCTCGGCCTGGTGACGGGCGGCCGCGGCTGGGGGATGAAGGACCGGCTGGAGACCGAGGCCGGTCACGAGCGGATGATCCCCCTGAACACCGAGGCCGGCCGGCGTCTCACCCCTCCGGCGCCGGTGCCGGCGGACGGCAAGCTCACCTTCGACCGCCTCGCCGACGTCTACAACTCCGGCACCGCCCACGACGAGGACCAGCCGGTCCACCTGCTGGTCCACGACACCAGCATCTGCGTCGACCGCTGCACCAAGGAGTATGGCAACCCCTGCCAGCGCTTCTGCC
>DASWQX010000272.1:0-5340 GCA_036403495.1 Thermoanaerobaculia bacterium | reverse complement strand
CACCGAGGACTGGCGGTCGCCGGCCTGCCCATCGTTCCCCGCGCGCGCCGCGACGTACGGCGTCACCTCCAGCCGGCGGACCCGCGGCGGCGCCGGCAGGTGGAGGTCGTTGAAGTGCGACACCACGCCGCCCAGGCCGTGGTAGCGCGGCGACCAGTTGGACGACTCGCCGTGGCCCGGGCTGTAGCGATAGAAGTTGATCCCCCAGACCAATTCCGAGGCGCCCGGCGGCAGGCGAAAAGCGAGCTGGGAGAAGGGGATTCGCACCTCCGCCGTCCAGCCCCGGGCGTCGACGTGGGCGGCGGCCTCCCAGACGGCGTTCCACGACGAGTCGTAGACGATGTCGTCGCTCCACAGCCCGTCGACCTGCACGCCGCGCGGGTTGACGCCGAACGAGAACCCCGACCGCCGGTCGTGGCGGCTGTCGATCTCGACGAACGCCCAGTCGGAGACTGTCTCGTCGTCCCGCCGCGCCAGCGGCGCCTGGATCTTCGCCGGCTCCGGATCGAAGTAGGTCAGGCCGATGTAGATCGCCTCCGAATCGACCAGCACGCGGGCCTCCGAGCGGAGCGACGCCGGAGCGCCGGGGCGCGGCGAGCTCACGACGAAGCCGGTCGCGACCGCTGCCTGCTGCCAGACCGGCTCGTCCAGACGGCCGTCGATGACCGGCCTGGGACCCGTCAGAGGGAGCGCGGCGAGGCTCCGGCGGGCGAGGATCGACGGATCGCAGTCGCTCGTCGGGCAGGGCGCGGCGGACAGTGCGAGGGCGCCGAGGATCAAGGCAAGAACGTTGAGACAGAACGACTTCATGGGTTCCTCCCAGTGTCTGGAGAGGAGTTGGGCGGTTGGGGAAAAAAGGTGTCACGCCCTCCGTGAGAAATGGGTACACCCTCCTGGGGACGCCGGCGGTCCCAGGAGGGGCCGGTGCTACCATCCAGATTGGCGATGAGCGAGCCTGAAAACGAGCCGCGGCACGACGACGACGAGGAGCTGGTGCGGCTCCTGGTGGCGTACCAGGGCGGCGAGCTGGCGGCCTTCGAGCGGCTGTACGCGACGCTGGCCGGCGAGCTCCGGGGATACTTTGCCGCCAACGTCGAGGCCTCCGAGAGCGCCGCGCAGGACCTGGTGCAGGACACCTTCCTGGAGATCCACCGCTCCCGCCACACCTACCTGCCGCCGCTTCCCGTGCGCCCCTGGGTGTTCGGCATCGCGCGCAACGTCCTCGGCCGGCACCGGCGGACGGCCTGGCGGCGGTCGCGGCACGAGGACCGCCACGCCGCTCCGGACGCCAAACGGATGCCGGCGGCGGCGCCTCCCGCCTTCGAATCCCGGGATCTCGCGGCGGCCCTGGCGCGTTTGCCGGCCGGACGCCGCGAGGCCTGGGTGCTGCACCACGTCCACGGGCTCAGCTTCCAGCAGATCGCCGAGCGGTTCCGCATCGGCGTGGGCGCCGCGAAGCTGCGGTCGAGCCGGGCGATGCGGTCGCTCCGCTCGGCGCTCGGCGCCGGTCCCGAGCCGCGAGGGAGCCGCGATGGCTGAGCGAGCGCAGGCCGGATCTCCGGTCCCTCCCGATCTCCTCGCCGCCGTCGGCCGCGGCCTCGGGCCGGTGAAGCCGCTGGCGTCGCCGGCGCGGCGGGTCCTGGCGCTGCTGCCGCTGGGGCTGATCCTGCTCGTCGCTATCCCCGCCTTCTGGGGGCTGCGCGCGAACTTCTCGTCGCTGGGCTTCGCGGCGGCCTGGGGGCTTTCCGGGCTGCAGGCGCTCGCCGGCCTGCTGATCGTCGGCTTGGCGCTGCGCGAAGCGGTCCCCGGCCGCGAGCTCTCCGCCGTCGCCGTCGCCGTCACGATCGGAGCCGCGGCGGCGCTCTTCGTGGGGCTCACCCTGGTCACCGAGCGCCTCCTGCCCGCCGCCGTGCCGCCGGGCATCTGGGGGCGCTACGCCTGGGAGTGCTTCTGGATGGCCGCCCTGTCGAGCGTGCCGGGGCTGGCGGCGGCGGCCTGGCTCGCCGCCCGCGCGCTGCCGACGCGGCCGGCGGTCGCCGGCGCCATTTATGGCCTGGGGGCCGGCCTGATGGCCGACGCCGGGGTGCGCCTCTTCTGCTGGGTCTCGGCGCCGGCCCACGTGCTGATCGCCCACGGCGGCGCCATCCTCCTGCTGGTGGCCGCCGGCGCCGGCGCCGCGACGGCCCTGGAGCGGCTCAAGGCGAAGCGGGGAACACGGACCCCCACGGACTGACACGGACCCCCACGGACGAAGCAACTCTTTCGTCCTTGCTCGTCCATGCCGGTCCGTGTTCGTCCATGTTCCGCCCTCCTGGCTTGGGAGTTGCTAGGCAGAGCGAACCCATGGCCCCGCCCGAAAAAAAGCCCGCCCAGACCGCGCCCGAGCCCGCCGGACTCCGCAAATGGGGGGCCCTGCTGGTCCTCTCGCTGGCGCTCGCCATCATCATCATCGACACCACGCTGCTCAACGTCTCGCTCGAAACGCTGATCCGCGAGCTGCACACCACGCTGCAGAGCCTCCAGTGGGTGATCTCCGCCTATTCGCTGACGCTGGCCGCCCTCACCGTCACCGGCGGGCGGCTGGGCGATATCTTCGGCCGCAAGAAGATGTTCATGCTCGGCGCGCTCCTGTTCGCCGCCGGGTCCTTCATCGCCTCGATCAGCCGGTCGGTGCCGACTTTGATCCTCGGCGAATCGATCATCGAGGGGATCGGCGCGGCGCTGATGATGCCGGCCACCGCCTCGCTGCTGGTGGCGAAGTACCGCGGCCACGACCGCGCCCTCGCCTTCGGCATCTGGGGGGGCGTCGCCGCCGCGGCCTCGGCGGTGGGGCCGATCCTCGGCGGCTTTCTCACCACCCATTACAGTTGGCGCTGGGGGTTCCGGATCAACGTCGGCGTCGTCGCCCTGCTGCTGCTCGGCTCCTTCGTGATCGACGACGAACCGGCGGCGGCCGGCCGTAAGACGATCGACTTCGTCGGCGTCCTGCTCTCGGCGCTCGGCCTCTTCGCCATCGTCTTCGGCATCATCGAGGCTTCGTCCTACGGCTGGATCCATGCCATCAAGCCGTTCGCCTTCGGCGGCTGGGAGCTGTTGCTCGGCGGCCTCTCGATCGTACCGTTCGCGGTGGCTCTGGGAGTGCTGATCCTCGCCGGCTTCGCGCTCTGGGAGCGCCACGTCGAGAGCGGCGGCGGCATGCCGCTGGTGTCGACGAAGATCTTCCGCAACCGCAGCTTCGTCGCCGGCGCCTCGGTGGTTGGCGTGATGATGCTCGCCCAGAACGGCGTCATCTTCTCGCTGCCGGTGTTCCTGCAATCGGTGCGCAACCTCGACGCCTTCCACACCGGTCTGACGCTACTGCCGATGTCGATCATGCTGTTCATCGTCTCGCCGGCCGCCGCGGCGCTGACCAAAAAGATCCCCCACAAGCGGCTGGTGCAGACGGGGCTGGCGGTCAACGTCGTCGCCCTCCTGCTGCTGCGCTGGGCGCTCGGCGTCGACACCTCGCTGCTGGCGCTGATCCCGGGTCTGGCGCTCTACGGCATCGGGATGGGCCTCGTGATGTCGCAGATCAACAACCTCACCCTCTCCTCGGTGCCGGTGCAGGAGGCGGGGGAGGCCTCGGGCGTCACCAACACCTTCCGCCAGATCGGCTCGTCGCTGGGCGCGGCGATCATCGGCTCGGTGCTGCTGACGTCGATCGTCGTCGATCTCCAGGCCACCGTGCGGTCGAGCCCGCAGATCCCCGTTGCCGCCAAGGCCGGAGTTGACCGCATGCTCCGCCAGCAGTCCTCCAGCCTCGCCTTCGGCGCCGGCGGCATGTTCGACCGCCTGCCGCCGCCGACCCGTGACGCGATGACTGCCGCCCGCCGCGTCGCCACGACGGACGGCAACCGCAAGGCGCTCCTCTACGGCGCCGCCTTCCTTCTCCTCGGTCTGCTGGTCTCGACCCAACTGCCGCTGTACGCCGCGGAGCAGGGGAAGGGCGGGGGAGGACGCGAGGAGGATCGGAAGGCGGCTTGAGCTCCCTTTACTCCGCTGGCAGCACCGTGATGATTCCCATCATCGGCGTTCCGTGGTTGCCGTCCGGGTCCTGGATCCCACCATCGGGGCCGGGCGCGACCGGCTGGTGGTCGGCGTCGAGATGGGAGTGGAAGCGGCAGTAGTAGACGAACGTGCCGGGGAGGGGGAAGCGGAGGGTGAACACTCCGGGCTTGCCGTTGTTATTGTCGGTGCCGGGTAGGACGACGTTCAACCCCTGATGGCCGGTGGTGTTGAAGGCGTCGTCGCTCACCACGGTGTGATCGTCGGTGTCCATGTTGATCCACTTCACCGAGTCGCCGGCGTGGATGGTCTGGGCGAACGGCGTGAAGCGGTCCTCGCCGGGGATGATCTCCTGGAGATGGGCGCGCTTTTCGGCGACGGCGCCGGCCTTGGGATCGGCGGCGCCGCCGGCCCGCGGGGCCACGGTTGCGCAGAGAGCGACGAGAGCGAGGGCGAGGGGGAGACGGCGAGAGATTGCGGGTTGCATGAGGCCTCCTGTTCAAAGAGAGAATTCCCCTGCGTACGACAACTGCCGTTTGCGTGTGTCCTCGCGACGAGGGCACCGGTTCAACGATAGCGTCGTTGCAATTCCTGCACCGTCATCGCCCCCAGCCGCACGCGGAGCGCGATGGGAGCGGCGGCGTTCTGCCGGTAGGCGATGTAGGCCGTGTCGCCGGTGCGCAGGTCGGCCAGCCGGAGCGGCTTGTCCTGCTCGTCGCGATAGACGGTCTGCCCGTTCACCTGCATCAACAAGGTGACCTCGGTCGGGCGCTTGAGCACGATCCTGCCGCGGGCGGCGTCGATCGACGAGATCATGAAGAAATCCTCGCGGTCGCCCCGTACCGGTACCGGCGCTGGCGCCGGCGCCGCCACGGCGGCGAGGGCGGACGTCAGCAGGAGCAGGAGCGGGGTCCAGAAGAGATGGCGCTTCATCGCGGCCTCCCGGTGGTCCCCTGCCCGGGCGTCCGCGCTTTCCCCTTGCCGTCCGCCCCCGCGGTCAGGGCGCCGGTCACCAGGAGGTCGCCCGCCTTGAGATCCCCCTGGACGAGCTGGGTGCTGGCGTAGTCGGAGATCCCGGTCTTGACCGCCACCGGCTCGAGCCGGCCGCCGGCCGCGAGCTTCCAGACTACCTGCTGACCGCCGATATGGGAGGCGCGCGCGGCCTGGGAGATGGCGAACCGGCGATAGAGCCCGTCCATCTCCTCCGCCGGCAGGTCGGGCGTGTAGGTCAGCGCCGCGTTGGGGATCTCCAGGACGTCCTCGGCGTGACCGGTCGGGATCGTGACGTAGGCCGTC
>DASWQX010000271.1:0-4510 GCA_036403495.1 Thermoanaerobaculia bacterium | reverse complement strand
CCCTCGCCGGCCGCTCCTTCGACACCGCGCTCTTCGCCTTCGCCCGCCGCCGCGAGAGCCGCTGGCTGGCGCAGGCGATGGCCGCGGCGGGCGTGCCGCGGCGGGTCAACCTCGAATACCACGACGCCTTCCTGGACGCCGGACGGTTGTGGAGCGCGATGACCCACGAGGCCTGGTTCTTCTGGGGGACGCTGCCCAGCCCGCGGCTGCTCCTCCACGCCCTCGCTCCCCTGCTCCCCGTGGGCATTTCGCGGACGAAGGACGACAGCCTGGCCCTCCAGGTCACCGCCCACGCCCGGCGGCGGGCGGACGAGGCCCTGGCGGAGCGGGGGCTCGCCGGCCGACCCTTCGCCGTCCTCGCTCCCGGCGGCCTCTCCTCCACCCGCTGGCCGGCCGAGCGCTTCGCCGGGCTGGCCGCCGCCCTCGCCGGCGAGCTGGGGCTCGCGGTGCTGATCGAGGGGAGCGCCGAGGAGGCCCCGCTGCTGCGCCGGATCGCCGCCGCCGCCGCGCATCCGTCGGTGCTCGCGTGCCCGGACCCGCTGGAGGTCTTCGCCGCCCTGCTGGCGCGGGCGCGCCTGCTGGTCACCAACGACAGCGCGCCGCTCCACTACGCCGCCGCCCTGGGGGTGCCGGCGCTCTACTTCGCGCAGCGCGAGAAGCTCGTCCACTCCCACCCGCGCTTCGAGTGCTGGGCGCTCTACGACGGCCGGGAGAACGACCTGGAGAGCATCACGACGGAACAGGCGCTCGGCGCCGTGCGGGAGATGGTGCGCCAGGGGGTGGTGCATGCCGACTGAAGGAGGCGATCCGGGCCTTGCCCACGTGCTCTGGCTCGGCGGCTCGGCCTGCGCCGGCAAGACCACGGCGGCGCGCGCCCTCGCGGCGGAGCACGGGCTCACCCTCTACTCCTGCGACGAGCAATTCGAGGCTCACCGCCGGCGGGCCACCCCGGAGCGCCACCCGAGCTTCCACCGCCTCATGGATCTGCCTCCCGAGGAGCTCTGGACCCGGCCGGCAGCGCAGCAGACGCGCGACCTCCTCCGCTTCTACGAGGACGAGCTCACGATGGTCGTCGAGGATCTGCGCGAGATCCGCGGCCCGGTGATCGCCGAGGGGGTCGGCCTGCTGCCGCGGCTGGTGGCCCCGCTGCTCGCCGACCCGCAACGGGCCTGCTGGCTGATCTCCACCGCGGAGCTCCGCCGCCGGCTCTACCCGCAGCGCGGCCCCTGGGTGGCGGAGCTGCTCGGCCGCTGCCCCGATCCGCGACAGGCCTTCGAGAGCTGGATGGCCCGCGACGACGAGATCGCGGCGAGGCTGGCCGCGGAGGCCGCGGCCCTCGGGCTTCCCTGGGTGGAGGTCGAGGGGAGGAGCCTGCCGGAGGAAACCGCGACGAAGGCGGCTTTGAAGCTCGGGCTTGGCAGCGGGGACTGACACGGACGAACACTGACGATCCTGGACGAGTGGCCCCGGTCCGTGCTCGTCCGTGTCAGTCCGTGTTCGTCCCTGTGTCCTTTCCCCGCACCCGCCAGTTCTCCCGCCAGCGCGAGCCCGCGTCCGGCGCCCCTTTCTCATACCAGCTCGGCTGCATGCTCTTGAACCCCGCCAGCTCCGGACGCACGGTGCGCTCCCAGAAATCCTCCACGTCGTCGAAGGTGCGCAGCCGCGAGGGACGCTCCGGGTCCCAGGCGGCGAGCAGCTCGCGGACCTTGGCGCCCAGCCAGGCGACCTGGCCGGCGATCATCCGCCGCCCCGCCGCGCGATCGGCCGCGGCGGCGTCGGCCCCCTGCGCGAAACGCTGTCCGCGCGGCGCCTGCGAGAGCCGCGAGGGGTCGACCAGCGCCGGCTCCAGCGCCCAGAGCTGCGAGGTCTCCACCTTGCCGGCGTGGTCGCCGTTGGCGGCGGCGTCGCCGGGGAAGCCGGAGTTGGCCTCGAAGTCGGGCAGCCCGTAGAGCCGCATGCGGGTGAGCGGCTGCAGCCACTCGATCAGAGTGCGGAGGTCGAGGTAGTTCGGTCCGTAGTGGCCGGTCAGCAGGATGGCGGCGTGGAAGCCCAGCACCTCGGCGGCGCGGATGTGGTAGCAGACGTTCTTGAAGTGGACCCATGGCGGCACCGCCGTCAGCCACGGGCGCGCCTCGCCGATCTCGCGCTCCGCCCAGACCGCGTAGCCCCCCAGCTCATGAATGTGCCAGTAATCGGCGGGCGCCACGATGCCGCCATGACGCCGCGCCGCCCGCACCGACAGGCCGTGCGCCTTCAGGCCATCGAGCCCGAGCGCGCAGTGCGGGCCGTGCGGCTCGCACAACCCATACGGGAAGTAGACCGCCGGGCAGGCCGCGAACGCCGCCTCCAGCTCGTGGGGGAACATCCGCTCCCAGCGCACCTCGCGTCGGGATCTGGCACTCTCCGGCATATATCTGGGACTCCAATCTATATAGATGCGTCTCTGCGAACCGGTCTCGACTCATTCCCCCCCATAATTTTGTCTCTCCTCTATATAGCGGAGTGTCTCCCCTCCAGATCGGAAGCATTGGTCTATATAACCCTGTGTCGCCTCTATATAGATGAGACTCCGCCCTCCACTTCTGAGAGTCTCATCTATATAACGCGCTCAACGCTCTATATAGCCGGCACTCTCCAATACATAGGGGCGGGACAAAATTATATAGGGAGACGTCTCAGAACCAATGGGCAGAGAGCGGTCTATATAGAGGAGACCCGCAATTATCGGTCGCGCTGTCTCCGGACTGCTCTCGTCAGCCTCCTCTGTATAGCGGCGGCAGCCATCCATGGGTCCGGCACCTGTAGAATCGCTCGCGATGATCCCCCGTCTGCTGAGCGAAGAGCCACGATCGATCTTCGACGCCCAAGGATACCTCGTGGTTCCCGGCGCGCTCTCGCCGGACGAGTTGGCGACCGTGCGCCGGGAGGCCGGCGCCGCCGAGGAACGCTGGCGCGCCGACTCCGGACTGCCGGGAGTGCGCCGGCCCGATCTCGAGCAGGTGCTCGGCATCATGGAGCACGGTCCGGCGCTCTTCGACCTGCTGGAGCACCCGCGGATCTTCCCCCTGGTGCGCGCCCTCCTCGGGGACGGCGTGATGATGCTCGACCACGACTACTTCATGACCCCGCCGGGCGCCGCCATCCCGCAGGGGTGGCATTTCGACTTCGACCTCCCCGGCGTCGACCATCCGCGCTCGCGGCTGATGGTGAAGGTATTCTACGTGCTGGAGGACATCCCGGCGGATGGCGGCGCCACGCTGGTGCTGCCGGCGTCGCATCGCACTCCGGGCGGCACCGCGCTCCCCAATTCCGAGGTCCCCGAGGATCTCCCCGGCGCCCTGCCGATGACCCTGCCGGCCGGCAGCGCCTACCTGATCTCCGATCGCACCTACCACTCCGCCGGCAACAACCGCTCAGGAATCTACCGGCGGCTGCTGATCTACACCTACGGCCACAAATGGATGCGGATGTGGGACGAATATCGCCCGTCGCCCGAGCTGGCCGCCCGCGCCGCCACGCCCGGACGCCGCCAGCTCCTCGGCCTGACCGACCCCTACGGTCCCCCGGTCGACTGGAACCAGCCATGACCGGAGACGAGAGGCGCTTCTTCGACGCCGAGGGCTACCTGATGATCCCGGATGCCCTCTCGCCCGCCGAGCTGGCCACGGTCCGCGCCGCCGCGGACGAGGCCGAGGCGCGCTGGCGGGCCGATCCCGATCTCCCCGGCACGCGCATCCCGGAGTTCGAGGAGATCCCGGCGATCATGGAGTACCACCCGGTCCTCTTCGACCTCGTCGAGCACCCCCGGATCTTCCCGCCGATCCGCGAGATCCTGGGCACCGGCATCGGCCTCGTCGATCACGCCTACTACATCACCCCGCCCGGCGGCCGGATCGACGGCACCGCCTGGCACACCGACGTGCGCACCCGCGTGCCCGGCGTCCACCACGCCGGCTCGACGATGATGGTGCGCGCCATGATCGCCCTGACCGACATCGCCGCCGACGGCGGCGCCACCCTGGTGCTGCCGGGGACCCACCGCCAGCCCGACGAAACGCCGATCCCCATCGTCCCCACACCCGAGGAGATGCCCGGCGCCGTCGCCCTGACCTGTCCGGCCGGCGCCGCCTACTTCTTCAATGGCAACCTCCTCCACGCCCCCGCCAACAACCGGAGCGTCAACCCCGGAGTGACCCGCCGGGTGCTGCTCTACAACTACGGCCACAAGTGGATGCGGATGTGGAGCGGCCACCAGCCTTCTCCCCGGCTGGCCGCGGCGGCGCGGACGCCGATGCGGCGGCAGTTGCTGGGGCTGACGCCGCCGTATAAGGGGCCGGATGCGGAGATGTCGGCGTGACCTTGGGGCGTCCGTGGCCAGCGACCACACCCACGGTCCCTCTCCTCCTGAGGAACAAGGCGACTTGTTCCTCCACACCATGTGCTCGGCCCGCCGAGCTGACAGAGCTAAAGGAGAGGGAGGGCCCGGCTGGGGCCGCATCGCAGTCGTCCC
>DASWQX010000270.1:0-4504 GCA_036403495.1 Thermoanaerobaculia bacterium | reverse complement strand
CTTGGACTTCTCCGCTCCAGCCATTCTGGAGAACATGGCCGTGGCCAACGCCAGCATCGCCACCAGCAGAGTCGTCTGGAGTTTCCGTTTGCGAGACGGCATGATGATTCTCCTTTCAAATCCGGAGAGTGCCGGATAAACGCAGGCCTGCACTATCTTCAGTTTATCTCTAAAGAAAAGTCAATAGCCAGGAATCAGCAACCGATCATAGAGCTTCTTCTATTGCTCATCTATGTTTGCAGCAATACGAGTCAATGGCACAGCGAGAGCAACAAGAATGTTCTTTAAGAATAAAATAATTCTTGTAATTCTGGCGGAATAGTGCATCCGTTCAGGCATTCAGTTGCCCATGCCAAAGCTGCCGAGAGGAAAGGCAGCGTTGCGGTCTCCCGCTCGGAGCTTCTCCGCCGCGTCGCGGAAAGCGTCGACGAACAGGCGGTAGGCCTCCCAGAGCTCGCGGCGGACTCTGGCGGTCATGGCGTGGAAGAGCGGGGCGGGGGATCTCTTCGTGTTCTTTGGGCGATCGTGCGGGCGTTGACGCAGAATCGCCGCGGCGCCGAGCGGCTGCCGGCCGGTGCTCGACCTTCGGACTGCGGCCTCCTCTTCAATCTCATGGATCAGGCCCAGAGCGCGAGATCTCCAGACGTCTTCCGGAAGATGCTTCCAGCAGGGCAGAGGCGAAAGGCGCAGCGTTTCGACGCTCGCGTACTGAAGACGGTCGCAGGTCTCTCCCCGGTTGCGGGCGTTGTACTCTTGCGTGCGATCGAACCAATAGCCTGTCAAATCTTCGCCGCGGACCAGAGCCCGGGCGACGTGAACTCCCGGCCAGTCCTGAGGCCGACCGACCAGACCCTCCTTGACGCCGTTTCCGAGCAGGTATTTCAGTCTCGCGATCTGCGCTCCGTCCTCGCCGCTGACGACGATCGCCTGGTATCTCCGCGACCAGATTTTGTCTTTCCAGCCATAGAGCCGGCTGATTTCCCGAGCGATGTTCGAATTGATGTAACCCATAAAACGGGCGAGCTGGCGCGCATTGTCGACGTCGAGCAAAAAGTGATAGTGGTTGGAAGCAAACATGTACCCGCACACGCGGACTTTGTAGAGACGTTGGGCCCGTCCCAGGACGCCGGCGATGATCTCGTCGAGGTCCCGGCGGGGCCGGAGGAGGAAACGGCTTTGGAGGGTCCGGCAGGTGACCTCGACCAGGGCACCGCCGTCGGGGATGAAGCGAAGGGGTCGGCTCATGCCCCAATAAGACGGAAAATGACCCCCGAAACTTGCTCGCCCTAGAACCGCTTGGGTTTGCGAGGGGGGTTGCGCTCGGAGAGAGGCGGCGGGGCTTGCGCCGGTTCCCGAACCAGCGCTTCTGATGAGCTTCCGCACTATACTCGCCGGCCTGTCGCCCCGAGAGGGTGGGCGGCACCAGGAGCCAGGAGGCGCGGAGTGAACGTACGGAGAAGGTCCAGACTGAGCCGGACCCAGGCCATGGTCCCCGGGCTTTTCTATTTCGCGGCGATCACATCCGCCTTCGTGACCTACTTTGTCTGGGATGATCGACCTGATGCCAGCGACGCCGGCAGGCATTCCCTCTCGAGTTGGCTGGTTGCGACCTTCGGCGTCCACTGGGCGAGGCCGGCCGGGACCGCTATCTTCTCCGTTCTGACGCTTCTCTTTACAATGGTGGGCGTACTGTCTCTACGCTGGTTGCAAAAACTGAACAATCCAGGGGGATCGAATGTGGGTTCATGAAGACAGCATCGAGGTTTCCGCGGCTCCCGCTCGCGTCTGGGCACTGTTCGCGGACGTGAACCGCTGGAAGGATTGGAACTCAGGGGTCGAGAGCATTCAGATCCACGGCCCGTTCGCCACGGGGACGAGATTCACCATGAAGCCTCCTGGGCAGGATCCGCTCGTCAGCACGCTGATCGACGTCGAGCCCAATGAAGTCTTCACGGATGAAACGGTCGTCGATGAGACGCGGGTCGTCGTGAGTCACCGGCTGGTTCCGTTGCCTTCCGGATCCACCCGGATCATCTACAGCACGGAGATTACCGGGCCGTCCGCGGAGGAGGTGGGGTCCATGGTGACCGCGGATTTCCCGGATGTGCTGGCCGCCTTGAAGCGGCTGGCGGAGCAGCCATAGCGGCGGGCTGATCCGGCTTGAGCGATTCAACCCTTCACGTCGTCCTCGTCGAGCCGGAGATCCACTGGAACACCGGCAACGCCGGGCGGACCTGCCTGGCGGTGGGAGCGCGGCTCCATCTCGTCCGGCCGATGGGGTTCTTCCTGGACGAGCGCCGCCTCCGCCGTGCCGGGCTCGACTACTGGGCGCGCGTCGATCCGACCGTCTGGGACCGCTGGACGGATTTCGAGGCCGGGCTCCCCGCTCTCGGCGAGCCGTTCTTCTTCAGCGCCGAGGCGGGACGGGACTTCTGGAGCGTGGAGTATCCGGAGCGGACCGTGCTCGTGTTCGGCAAGGAGAGCGTCGGCCTCGCGCCGGAGATCCGCGAGCGCTACCGGGAGCGGCTGGTGCGGATCCCGATGGTCGATCCGCAGATCCGCTCGCTCAACCTCTCGACGTCGGTGGCGCTGGCGGCCTACGAGGTGGCGCGCCAGCGGCGCCCCACCCTCCCCCGCCCGGCGTCTCCAGGATGAGCCGGTCGCCGGGGCCGACCTCGCGGCCGTCGATCGATGCCAGCTCCTCCACCTCGCCCGAGGCGCGCTCCAGCCGTTGACGCCCGGGCTTCCCCGGCTCGCCGCCGTCGACGCCGTAGGGGCGCTCGATGCGATGCTGGGAGAGGAGGGAGAGCGACATCGGCTCCAGGAAGACGATCTCGCGGACGGCGCCGTCGCCCCCGCGCCAGTGTCCCGCGCCGCCCGAGCCCTGGCGGATGGCGAAGCGGTCGAGGCGTACGGGGTAGCGGTGCTCCAGCAGCTCGGGATCGGTGATCCGCGTGTTGGTCATATGGGTGTGGACGGCGCTGGCGCCGTCGAAACCGGGGCCGGCGCCGGCGCCGCCGCAGACGGTCTCGTAGAAGCCGAAGCGCGAGTTTCCGAACAGCAGGTTGTTCATCGTCCCCTGACCGCAGGCGAGGAGGCCGAGCGCCTTGATCAGGGTGTCGACCACCCGCTGGCTGGTCTCGACGTTGCCGCCGACGACGGCGGGCGCCTCGGCGGGATCGTCGGGGAAGGGAGGGTTCAGCATGCCGGGGGGGATGCGGATGTCGACCGCGCGCAGGATCCCCTCGTTCAACGGCAGCGGCTCGGCGATCAGCAGGCGGAGGACGTAGAGCACGGCGCTGCGCACCACGGCGGGGGGCGCGTTCAGGTTCCCCGGATGGACGCCGCTGGTGCCGGCGAAATCGACGATCGCCGCCGGGTCGGCGCCGGGGCCGGCGATCTCGATCCGCGCCGCGATCACGGCGCCGTCGTCGAGCCGCTCGGTCGCTTCGTAGCGGGCGGCCGGCAGGCGAGCGAGGGCGGCGCGCAGCCGCTCCTCGGCGCGCGCCTTGAGCGCCGTCATGTAGAGGGCGGAGGTCTCGCGGCCGTGCTCGCGGGCGAGCGCCTGCAGCGCTTCGGCGCCGCGATGGTTCGCGGCCACGGCGGCGCGCAGGTCTGCCAGGTTCTCCTCGACGGCCCGGGTGGGGAACGGGCCGTCGAGGAGAAGGCCGCGAGCGGCGTCCCAGCGGGCTTCGCCCTTCCGGATCAGGTGGGTCGGCGGGATCACCACCCCCTCCTCGATCAGCCGCCGCGCGCCGGGAGGCATGGAGCCGGGGCGGATGCCGCCGATCTCGGCGTGGTGCGCGCGGCTGGCGACGTAGCCGAGCAGCGCTCCTCCCTGCTCGGTTTCAAAAACAGGGGTCACCACCGTCACATCCGGCAGGTGGGAACCGCCGAAGCCGGGGTGGTTGGTCATCACGACGTCGCCCGGCTCCATCGCGATCGTCTCGCGCAGCCGCCGCACGCAGAGTCCGAGCGCGCCGAGGTGGACGGGGATGTGCGGCGCGTTGACCACCAGCTCCCCCGCCGGATCGAGCAGAGCGCAGGAGAAGTCGAGCCGCTCCTTGATGTTCGTCGAGATCGCCGTGCGCTGAAGGCGCTCCCCCATCTGCCGCGCGATGGCCGCGAAGCGGTGGGTGAACAGCTCGAGCTGGACGGCCTCGGGACGGGAATCGGGAGTGGGGATGGGGCGTTCCTCCTCGGCGGGGGATTATAGGCGCAGACGTCCAGGCCGCGGCGACGGGCATTTCCCGACGCGATTTTCCGCGGGCGTACGCATCCATCTTGTTCTGAAGTACCATTAGGACGCGAGGAGGATGCCATGGCCCAAGCGCTCAGGAAACCTACAAACGAGAAGCGGTCCTACATAGAAAGGATCAGCGATCTTGTCAATCACGATTGCGTCCAAGGCGCTCGCAGGCTGGTGGCGGAAGCCATCCGGCTAGGGGAACGCGACGAGGATCTATTGAGGTGGCAGAGTGTTCTCGGCGGGCCCACGAAATGT
>DASWQX010000269.1:0-3015 GCA_036403495.1 Thermoanaerobaculia bacterium | reverse complement strand
GCAACATCTTCATCTTGTTTTCGAGCGCCTGGGCCACCGGCGAGCCCGGCTCGGCGGCGAAGGTGATGAAGCCGATCCGGCCACCGAAGAACGAGAATTCCTTGGTGGCGCCGTCGACTTTCACCGGCACCAGGTTCGGATGCACGCCGATCAAGTCCCAGAACAGCGAGGTGCGCGGGATCTCCGGCTCGAACACCAGGCCGGCGTAGGCGTCGTCGCAGATCACCACCAGCGGCCGGCGGCCGGCCTCGGCGGCCAGCGACTCGACCGTGGCCCGGCGCTCCTCGGCGTCCGGCGAGTAGCCCCCCGGGTTCGAGGGGATGTTGAGGATGCCCACCGCCGGCTCCCCCGGCGGCAGGCCGGCGAGGGCGTCGGCGATCACCCGCGGGTTGTAGCGGCCGTCGACGTAGGCGGGCGCGGTCAGCAGCCGCGCGCCGGTGCGGGTCGCGAAGGCTTGCCGGTAGTTTCCCCAGAAGGGCTGCGGCACGGCGACCGCCCGCCCCTCGCCGCCGAAGAGGTCGGCCAGCAGGGAGAGCCCGTGGCTCAATCCCGCCGTCACCACCGGCAGGCTGGAGGGGACCCCGGCGCCGGCCCCGGCGGCGATCACGCGGCGCTGCCACTGCCGCCAGCGCTGGCGCACCTCGGGCAGCCCCGCGACCGGCGAGCCGTGGAGAGCGGTGTCCAGATCCTGCGTGGAGAGGCCGCTGAACGCCGAGGCCAGATCCGGCAGGCCAACTCCGGGCGTTTGCGGGGCGGGCGGGAGGGACTCGGCGAGCGAGGCCGCGCGCAGCCCCAGCGGGGAGAGGGCACGGAACAGCGCCGGCGCCTCCCGTTCCAGCGCCTCGTCGAGGCTGGAGGCGGACGTTGCGGCGATCTCGGTCATCGCCGGAAAGTATATCCCCCGGCTCCCGTCTTGGCGTTCCGCCGCATCTCTTGTAAGTTCCCCACGATGCCGAAACCGACCCTCCCGCTGGTCCTCGCGCTGGCGTTCCAGGGCGCCGTCCTGCACGGAGCCGCAATGCCTGAGATGCCCGAGCCGATCTCCTACACCCTCCGTTTCCCCGCCCCCCAGACCCACTACGTCGAGGTCGAGGCGCGCGTGCCCACCGGCGGCCGGCCGGAAATCGAGCTGGGAATGGCGGTGTGGACCCCTGGCTCCTATCTGGTGCGCGAGTACTCCCGCACCGTCGAGGGGTTGACCGCCGCCACCGGCGCGGGCGAGCCGCTCGCCGCGGAGAAGACGGCCAAGAACCACTGGCGGATCGCCACCCGGCAGGCTCCCGAGGTGGTGGTGCGCTACCGGGTCTACTGCCGCGAGATGTCGGTGCGGACCAACTTCGTCGATTCGGGGTTCGCCCTCCTCGTCGGCGCCGGCACGTTCCTGCGCCTGGAGGGGAGCCCGGGGGCCGCCTACGACGTCCGGCTCGAGCTGCCGGCGGCGTGGAAGGTCTCGGCGAGCCCGCTGGCGCCATTGTCCTCAAGCGCCGCGACCGGCGGGGGCGCCGGCGAGCACGCCTACCGGGCGGAGGACTTCGACACCCTGATCGACTCGCCGATCTACGCCGGCAACGCGCGGACCTACCCGTTCGAGGTCGCGGGCAAGCCGCACCTGCTGGTCAACGAGGGGGAGGATTCGATCTGGGAGGGTCCCCGCTCGGCGACGGACGCCGCGAAGATCGTGCAGACGCTGGCCGACTTCTGGGGGACCGTTCCGTATCCGCGCTACGTGATCTTCAACCTGCTCACGGAGAGCGGCGGCGGGCTGGAGCACAAGAATGCCTGCACCCTGATGAGCAGCCGCTGGCGCGCCCGCACCCGCGAGGGGTATCTCGAATGGCTGGGGCTGGTGAGCCACGAGGTCTTCCACGCCTGGAACGGCAAGCGCCTGCGCCCGGTCGAACTGGGGCCGTTCGACTACGAGCGCGAGGTCTACACCCGCGGCCTCTGGGTGGTCGAGGGGATCACCTCCTACTACGGCGACCTCCTGGTGCACCGCGCCGGGTTCTCGACCGTCAAGCAGTACCTCAAGGGCTTGAGCAAGTCGATCGACACCCTGCAGACCACGCCGGGCCGGCTGGTGCAGCCGCTCGACGAGTCCTCGTTCGACGCCTGGATCAAGGCCTACCGGCGGGACGAGAACTCGAACAACTCCGGCATCAGCTACTACACCAAGGGGGAGGTCGTCGCCTTTCTGCTCGACGCCCGGATCCGCCGCGCCACGGCCGGAAAGAAGAGCCTGGACGACGCGATGCGCCTCGCCTACCAGCGCTTCTCGGGAGAGCACGGCTTCCGCTCCGAGGAGCTGCGGAAGACCTTCGAGGAGGTGGCGGGGATCGACCTCGGCGGCTGGCTGCACGAGGCCGTCGAGACGCCGGCCGAGCTCGACTACACGGAGGCGCTCGACTGGTACGGCCTGCGCTTCACAGAGGCCGAGCCCGAGAAGAAGGACGAGCCGAAGGAGCTCCCCGCCGGCTGGCTGGGGATGGACGTCGCGGTCCAGGAGGGGCGGCTGACGGTGACGGCGGTGAAGCGCGGCACCCCCGCCTTCGACGCCGGGGTCAACGTCGGCGACGAGATCCTGGCCGTCGACGACTTCCGGGTGCCTCCCGAGGGGCTGGAAGGGAGGCTGAAGTTCTACCGCCCCGGCACCCAGGCCTCGCTCCTGGTGGCCCGGCGCGACCTGCTGGTCCGCCTTCCCATCACCTTCGGCGCGAAGCCCAAGGACGTTTGGAAGCTGGAGGCGCGCCCCGACGCCACCCCCGCCCAGAAAGCCCACCTGACAGCCTGGCTGGAAGGAAAGAAGCCGTAGGGCACTTTTCCCCTGGGACCGCCGGCGTCCCGCCGGCTCTAACTCCGCTTTAATTAGTTTTAGGGTCGTCACAGAATAACTGTTCCAGTTCTGATCGAGTCAACTTCCGTCCGGCCCAACGGGTCGGGAGATCTCAGCCCAGGGCTGAGGCCGAAGGCCGATGCCCTGGGAAGACAAGGGCCCCCATCGTTGCGGCCTGAAGGGTC
>DASWQX010000268.1:0-9562 GCA_036403495.1 Thermoanaerobaculia bacterium | reverse complement strand
CGGCGCTCGATCGCGGGCGGGCGGGGTGCCGCGCCGGCTTTGCCGCCGCTCGCGGAGCTGGCGGCGGCGCTCGATCGGCTGCGGAGCGAGCCTTCGA
The DNA here is from genome assembly GCA_036403495.1 of Thermoanaerobaculia bacterium. Taxonomy (GTDB): domain Bacteria; phylum Acidobacteriota; class Thermoanaerobaculia; order Multivoradales; family UBA5704; genus DATARR01. The sequence goes on along the minus strand of DASWQX010000268.1, from coordinate 9,465 downwards.
TGCTCGCGCTGCACACCACCTTGAGCCTGGCGCTCCGCCGCTATCTCGGCCGCCGCCTCCCCTTCCCCGCCGTCGAGAGCACCACCGGCGACGTCCAGCGCCAGCTCCAGTCGCTCCGCATGCCCGGCCCCCTGGTGCGGCAGACGGTGGAGCTGCTGCGCGTCTGCGACCTGGTCAAGTTCGCCCGCCAGGAGGTGGGCGAGACGCTCGGCCGCGAGCGCGCCGAGGCGGCCCGCCGGCTGGGGGCGGAGTGGGAGTCGCATCTCGCCCCGGCCGCGTCCGAGGCGCCCGAGGCGTCCGAAGAGCTGGAGGCCACCGGCTGATGGGCGGCTTGGCCAACGCCGCCACCAGCCTGGCGAATCCGCTCTGGCTGCTCCTGCTGCTGGCGCTGCCGCCGCTCGCCTGGCTGCATCACCGGCGCGCGCCGTTCGGCGCCCTCACCTACAGCCGCCTGCCGGCCGGCGCCGGCCGCTCGCGCGGCGCCTGGCGGCTCCACCTCCCCTTCTACGCTCGCCTGCTCGCCTTCGCCTGCCTGGTGGCGGCGCTCGCCCGGCCGCAGCTCGGCTACGCCTGGGAGGAGAGCCTCACCGAGGGGATCGACATCCAGCTCGCCCTCGACGTCTCGGGGAGCATGGGCGCCGAGGACTTCCAGCCGAAGGACCGGGTGACGGTGGCCAAGCAGGTGGTCAAGGAGTTCGTCGGCGGCCGGCCGGGGGACCGCATCGGCCTCACCATCTTCTCGGGCGCCGCGATGACCCGGGCGCCGCTGACCACCGACCGCGACATGCTCGGCCTGATCATCGACTCGGTCGAGCTCAACACCCTGCCGGACGGCACGGCGATCGGCGTCGCCCTGGCCAGCGCCGCCGCGCGGCTCAAGGACAGCGCGGCGAAGACCAAGGTCATCGTGCTGGTCACCGACGGCGTCAACAACGCCGGAGCGATCGATCCGATCTCGGCGGCGGCGCTCTGCAAGGGGCTGGGGATCAAGGTCTACACGATCGGCGTCGGCTCGGCCGGACGCGTGCCGGTGCCGATCCCGGTGCAGGACCCGCTCACCGGCAAGGTCGTGACCCGCCACTACATGATGAACGTGCCGGTGGACGAGGACCTCCTGCGGCAGATCTCCCAGCGCACTGGGGGGAACTTCTACCGCGCCACCGACCGCGAGGGGCTGCGCCGGATCTTCGCGGAGATCGACCGCCTGGAGAAGACGCCGCTGCAGGTGAAGCGCTACGTCCGCTACACCGAGGCGTTTCCGCCGCTGGTCTGGGCGGCGCTCGCCCTCCTCCTCCTGCCGCTGGCCACCGCCGGCCTCCAGGTGACGGCCGAGCCATGACCTTCGCCGTCCCCAACCTCCTCTGGCTCGCGCTGCTCGCCCCCGCGGCGGCGGCGGCGGCGCTCTGGCTCTGGCGCCGGCGGCTGGCGGCGGACGCCGCCTGGGCCTCCCGCGGCCTCTGGAACCGCCTGCTGCCGGCCTTCGCGCCGCGCCGGCTGACTCTCTCCGTGGCCGCCCTGGCGCTGGCGGTGCTCGGCGCCTCCCTCGCCCTCGCTCGGCCGCGCTGGGGGAACGGCGAGCAGAAGGTGGAGCGCAAGGGGGTCGACGTCGTCTTCCTGGTCGATTCGTCGCTGTCGATGGGCGCCCTCGACGCGCCCCCCTCGCGCCTGTTCGTGGCCAAGTCGCTGGTGCGGCGGATGACCCGCGCGATGCCGGGGAACCGGGTGGGGCTGGTGCAGACCGAGGGGGACTCGGTGGCCCTGGCGCCGCTGACCCTCGACGGCGGCGTGATCGACCTGCTGCTCGACACCATCGATCCGGGCTCGCTCCCCACTCCCGGCACCGAGATCGCGCCGGGGATCGAGACGGCGCTGAAGCTGTTCGGCGAGGGGAGCGAGAAGCACCGGGTGCTGGTGATCCTCTCGGACGGCGAGGACTTCGGCGGCGGCCTCGACGGCGAGATCGGGAAGCTCAAGGAGAGCGGGGTGATCGTCTACGCCCTGGGCATCGGCACGCCCCAGGGGATGACGGTGCCGGTGCCGGGATCGACCGAGGTGAAGAAGGATCAGGACGGCAACACCGTGGTCAGCCAGCTCCACGAGGAGACCCTGGAGAAGCTCGCCCGCGCCACCGGCGGCGACTATCTGCGGGCGACCAGCGCGGCGGCCGATCCGGCGCCGATCGTGCGCAAGATCGACCGGCTGGAGAAGCGGACGATCGAGAGCGAGAGCGTGAGCACGCTCCAGGAGCGCTTCCAGTGGCCGCTCGCCCTGGCGGCGCTGGCGCTGCTGGTCTACCTGGGCGTCGGACCGTTCGCGCCGGCCCTCAGGCCCTCACCCCTGCCCCTCTCCCGTCCCCTGCGAGCCGCCACCGCCCGCGCCTACGCCCTCCCCATCCTCCTGCTCGGCGCCCTCGCCTTCCCGTCACTCCCCTGGCAGCCCCACCTGCCGGCCTGGGTCGAGCGCTGGATGTACAACCCGCGGGAGCGCACAGAGCGGTCGATCGCGGAGTACCGGAAGGGGAAGCCGAAGGAGGCGCTGCCGCCGGCCGACACCGCGGCGCGGCTGGCGCCGGGCGATCCCACCGTGCAATACGACGACGGCACGGCCCACTTGGCGGCAGGCAACGCGCGGCAGGCGGTGTCGCTGCTGGAGAAGGCCGCCAAGGGAGCGCCCCCGGCCCTCTCGCCGGCCGCCCACTACAACCTCGGCAACGCGCGGCTGGCGGCCGGCGATGCCGCCGGCGCGGTGGAGGCCTACCGCCAGGCCCTGCGCGAGCAGCCGGCGAACCGGAACGCCAAGTACAACCTGGAAGTGGCGCTGCGCGAGGAGCAGAAGCAGAAGATGGGGGGCTCGGCCAAGCCGCCCGGCTCGCGCGGCCAGCGCAAGCCGAACCAGGATCCCTCGAACCAGCCGGGCAAGGGGAACAGCCCGCCGCAGGATCAGCCGAAGCAGGGGCAGCAATCTCCCAATCCCCAGGACCAGCAAGCGAAGCCGCAGCCGGGGCAGGGCCAGCCGCAGAAGCCGGGCGAGGGGCAGGACGCCCGCCTGCCGCAGTTCCGCAACCAGCCGGACATGAACGCCCAGGAGGCGGCCGCCGTCCTCTCGGCGGTCGAGAACCTGGAGCGCCAGCAGCGCCGCGACCAGGCGGCGAAGAGGGCTCGCCAGCAGTCGGCGAGGGGGAAGGACTGGTGAAGGCCCTTCTGCTGTCCGCCGTGCTGCTCGCCGCGGCCCTCCCCGGTCTCCCCGCTCTGGCGGCCGAGGAGGTCAAGGTCACCCTCGAACCGGACGTGATCGGCATCGACGAGACGGCGACGCTCACCATCGAGGTCCACGGCGACGGCTTCACGCGGCTCAACGTGCAGCCGAAGTTCGAGCTCGACAACCTGGAGGTCCTGGGCGCCCCCTCGCACTACGACGACATGGTCTACGCCAACGGCAACCTGTCGCGCACCTACCGGGTCTCCTGGCAGGTCCGCCCGCTGGCGCTCGGCAAGGCGCGTGTGCGTGCGATCCTCGTCCAGATCCAGGACCGTGAGGAGCGGCTGCCCGCCCGGGAGATCCGGGTGCAGCAGGAGCCCAGCCGGCAGGCCCAGCGGCCGCCGCGCGGCGGAGCCGACGAGGACGACCCTTTCCAGCGCTTCTTCGGCCGCGTGCCGAACCCCTGGCGCCGCGAGCCGCAGCAGCCGGAGGTCTTCCTGCGCTCCGAGGTGCAGCCGGCGCGGCCGGTGATCGGCCAGCAGGCGCTCTACACGATCTACCTCTATACGCGGGAGAACATTTCGGCCGTCTCCACCACCGGCATCCCCACCTTCCGCGGCTTCTGGGTGCGCGACGTGCCGCTCCCCCAGCAGCTCCCGACGGAGATGGTGGAGATCGACGGCCGGCGCTACGGCCGGGTGCCGCTGCTCAAGAAGGCGATCTTCCCGCTCCGCTCCGGCCACTTCCAGTTGGAGCCGGCGACGATCGACCTGGTGGTCGAGCACTACGACCGCTCCTTCTTCTTCGGCCCGGCGGTTGCCACCCCGCAAGGGCTCCGCCTGCAGGCGCCGGGGCAGGCGGTGGAGGTGGCGCCGCTCCCCCCCGCGCCGCCGGGGTTCGGCGGCGCCGTCGGCCAGCTCACCCTGGCCGCCCAGCTCGAGCCGCGCCAACTCCGGCTCGGCCAGGCCGCCACCTTCACCGTCACCGTCGCTGGGGTCGGCAACTTCCAGGGGATCCAGGAGCCGCACGTCACGCCGCCCCCCGGGCTCACCCTGCTGCCGCCGCAGCAGGAGGGGAAGGACGACCTCAACGGCACCGCCGTGCGCGGCGTGCGGACCTGGCGCTACGCCGCCATCCCCGAGCGGGCCGGCCGCTTCACGCTGGCGGCGCCGAAGGTCACCTATTTCGATCCCGCCGAGGGGCGCTACCAGGTGGCGACGGCGCCCGACCTGGCGCTCGACGCCCTGCCGCCGCCGCGCGCCGCCGCGGCGACCGCGCGACCTCCGGCGGGCCTCGCGGGAAGCGCACGGACGGCGAGCCTCGCGGGACGCCGCTGGTCGCCGCTCCTCCCCTGGCTCTGCGCCCTCCCCTGGGGCCTGGTGCTGGTGGCGGCCCTGGTCCGCCGGCGCCCGGCGCGGAGCGGCCCGGAGAAGAACGGCGAGGAGGCGCTCCGCATGGAGGCCGAGCTGCGCGAGGCCGAGGGCGAGGAGCGCCCGCGGCGGATGGCGGTGCGGGTCGAGGAGGCGTGGCGCGAGCTGCTCGGCCGCCGCTGGGGGGTGCCGGCGGAGGCGCCGCCGTCGCGCTGGCGCGAGTTGCTGGCCGCCCGCGGCGTGGAGGCGGAGCCGCTCGCCGAGCTCCACCTGCTGATCGAGGACCTGCAATACCTCCGCTCCGCCCCCCAGCTCTCAACCACCGACGCCCTGCGCGCCGACGCCCTGGCGCGCAGCCGGCGCCTGCTGCGGCGGTTGGCGTAGAACAGGAACGGGGGGGAACACGGACGAGCACAGACCTGCACGGACTTGCACGGACAGGAAAAGCCCCCGGAGACCGGCCCTGCCTGTCCCTGTTTGTCCGTGTTTGTCCCTGTTCGTCCGTGTTCGTCCCCGTTCGTCCGTGTTCCTCCTTTCCCGCCGCCCGCGACATCTGGTATCTTCCTGTTTACGTACCCATCGTTCTGTTTGGAGCTCGTGGCATGTTTCAGGGTAGGACAGATCTCGAGGGCGTCGGAGATGAGTGACGCACTCGTGCAGGTCAGCATGCCGGAAGAAGGGTTCAGCACGCCGGACGCCTACCACAGCCTGGAGCCCGTCCAGCTCGAGCGCTTCCTGGAGCGCCGCCGCGCCAACCCCAACTTCCCCCTCGAGCTGAGCCTCGCCGAGAACCTGGTCGAGGTGCTGCGGCGGGCCAACGGCTTCGTCCCCTCGGCCGCCGGCTCGATCCTGCTCGACGACCCCTCGGACAAGAAGGACGACCGCCGCCAGAACACCCTGACCTTCATCTCCGCCTTCGGCGAGAAGTCCTCCCTGCTGGTCGGCCGCACCATCCCCGCCGACCAGGGGATCGCCGGCCGGGTCTACCTGACGGGTGAGGCCTACTCGACCCCCTACGCGCCGAGCGACCGCTTCTTCTACCGCGCGATGGACGAGCAGACCCGCTACCAGACCGAGTCGCTGGTGGCGATCCCGATCCGCCTCGGCCAGGAGGTCTGCGGCGTGCTCGAGCTGATCAACCGTTGCGACGCCCCCGGCTACAGCCAGGAGGACCGCAACCTGCTCGAGATCTTCGCCGGCTACATCTCGATCTCGATCCAGAACGTGCTCGACGGCCGCCAGGCGCAGGAGATCGCCAAGCGCGACAACCTGACCGGGCTCTACAACGACCGCTACCTGCACATCGCGCTCGCCGACACCATCCGCCGCTGCAAGGCCGACGGGGTGGACATGGCGGTGCTGTTCCTCGACCTCGACTACTTCAAGCACGTCAACGACACCCACGGCCACCTCGCCGGCAGCCAGGTGCTGCGCGAGGTCGGCCACCTGCTGCGCCGCAAGGTCAAGCGCGCCGGCGGCATCCCGGCCCGCTACGGCGGCGACGAGTTCGTGATCCTCCTCCCCGGCGCCGACGTCGACGCGGCGGTCGACGTCGCCGAGGAGGTCCGCCTGGCCATCGTCGACACCACCTTCTGCGCCGGGCCGGGCGACATCCAGCCCGACCCGCTGTCGCTCAAGGGGATCACCTGCTCGGTGGGGGTCTCCACCCTGCGCCAGCACCTCGAGCCCGACCTCTCGCTCGAAGCCAGCAAGAGCACCCTCCTGCGCCTCGCCGACGCGGCCATGTACGTGGCCAAGGAAACCGGCCGCAACAAGACCGCCCTGGCCGGCCAACCGGTGCGCCGCCGCGCCGGCTCGGACGTTCGTTGACCCCCCGCGACGGCGGATGTTAGGATGCCGCCGCTTCCTCGGGGAGCGGACATCCTCCGCTCCTGAACCCACTCACGGGATCGCGCCGGCAGACCGCTCCAGGGGAGCCAGGCCAGGTTTGCGCGCGTCTATGGATATGGATCGGCTCACTATGGATCAAACGGCATGAGCAAAAAGCATCAGGTGGTGATCGCCGGAGCGGGCGGAATGGGCAGCGCCGCCGGCCTGCTGCTGCGGGAGCTGGGAGATTTCGAGGTCGACCTCTACGTCGGCGACGCCGACGCCGAGCGCGCCCGGAGCGCCGCGGCCTGGATCCGCGAGGGCTCGCTGAAGCCCGGGGAGGTCCACGCCTTCCATCTGCCGGTCGAGGGGACGAACGCCGAGCTCGACGAGGCCCTGTCGCGGGCCGACATCCTGCTCGACTGCCTGCCGGGCAAGGAGGCGCCCCGCATGGCCCGCCTCGCCCGCAGCCACGACCTCCACTACGCCAACCTCACCGAGCACGTCGAGGAGACCGAGGAGATCCAGCGGATCGCCGAGGGCGCCCCGCGCGGCTTCCTGCTGCAGACGGGGCTCGCGCCCGGCTATGTCAACGTCCTCGGCCACAGCCTCTACCAGCAGTTCTGCCGCGACAACCAGACCGACGCCGCCGATGTGCTCGAAATGCGGGTCGGCGCGCTGACCACCACGGCCCGCCCGCCGCACTACTACGGCTTCACCTGGAGCCCCAGCGGCGTCGCCACCGAGTACGTCAAGCCGGCCACCGTCCTGCGCGACGGCCGGCGGACCACCCTCCCCTCGCTCTCCGAGCGCTGCACGGTGATGATCGACGGCATCACCTACGAGGAGGACCTCACCTCGGGGGGCGCGGCCGACCTGCCGGCGGCGCTCGCCGGCAAGGTCCGCCATCTGGACTACAAGACGCTCCGCTACCCCGGCCACTACGGCTGGATCGAGGAGCTCCTGAAGGGGACGCCGGCGGGCGCCGATCCGATCCTCTCGCTGCAGGACCGGATGGAGGCCCAGGTGCCCTTCCTGGAGGACGACCTGGTGGTGATCTACGCCGGCGTCGAGGGGCGCGGCGCCGGCGGCACCCTGCGCCGGCTGGAGAAGTTCCACCAGATCCGCCCCCGCCGCGTCGGCGCCCGTACGCTGAAGGCGATCCAGACGACGACCACCGCCGGCCTCGCCGAGTCCGCCCGCTTTCTGCTCACCGAACAGCCGCAGGGGATCTGCCTGCAGAGCCAGATCGACCCCGCCCACTACATGGCGGGTCCGTTTGTTGCAGAAATCTACGGCCGTTGACGCTGGGCCGGTCCGGTAGCTCCGGACCGGCCTCCCGGTTGCAGCCCGATGCCGGGTCCGTCTCGGGGCGCAGGGCTGAGGTCCTCTCGAAGTGAAAGCGGTTCCGCGGCCGATCCGGCTCCTGCCGGTCCTCTTGGTTCTCCTCGGCGTCTGCGCCCTCGCGGCGCCGGCCGCGGCCACCACCTATCAGCGGGTGGCGGACGCCGACCTCGCCGATCAGGCGGCGGTCCTCGTCGAGGCCATCGTCTCCACGCGCTCGCTCCCCACGGGCTCGAGCGCCGCGGCCGGACTTCCCGCCACCGACTACCGGATGACCGTCGAACGGGCGATCCGCGGCGCGCGTCCGGGGGACTCGCTCACCGTCCGCGTTCCCGGTGGCCGCCGCGCGGACGGCCTGTCGCTCCGCATCTGGGGGGCTCCCCGCTTCCGCCCGGGCGAGCGGGTCCTGCTCTTTTTGAGGCCCGACGCGGCCGGCACCTTCCACGTCCTCCACCTGATGCTCGGCGCCTTCCACCTGCGCGCCGCCGCGGACGGCCGGACGCTCGCCCTGCGCGACCTCTCGGAGGCGACCGAGGTGAGCGGCGCGGGACCCGAGCCGGCGCGCGACCTCGCCGCCTTCCGCGGCTGGCTCGCCGACCGCGCCGCCGGGGTGCGCCGGGCGCCGGACTACCTGCTGCCCGCCGCCAAGGCCCTACCGCTCCCGCAAGAAAAGTTCACCCTGCTGGAGGACGGCGGCGTGCCGATGCGCTGGTTCGCCTTCGACGGCGGGGGGAGCGTCTCCTGGGCCGCCCACCTCGCCGGCCAGCCCGGGGTGGCGGGAGGCGGCTTCGCCGAGTTCCAGTGCGCCCTGGCCGCCTGGAGCGCCGAGCCGTCCACCCCGGTCCACTACGCCTATGTCGGCCAGACCGACGCCACGGGGGGGCTCGGCCGCTACGACGGAGTCAACGCCATCCTCTTCGACCAACCGGTGGCCGATCCGTTCGACTGCGCCAAGGGGGGCGTGCTGGCGATCGGGGGGCCCTGGTCCGACTCCCGCCAGCAGCTCCTCTGGGAGGGGGAGCAGTTCGTTCCGATCACCGGCGCGGACATCGTCACCAACGCCGGCATCGGCTGCTTTCTGGCTCGAAGCGCCAACCCCTCGAAGGCCGCCGAGGAGATCTTCGCGCACGAGCTCGGCCATACCCTGGGGCTCAACCACTCCTGCGGGGACGCCGGGAGCGGCGACTGCGCGGGGCGCCCGGCGGCGGACGACGCCCTGATGCGCGCCTTCCTGCACGACGACGGCCGCGGCGCCCGCCTGGCCGACGACGACCGCCGCGCCCTGCAGAGCCTCTACCGCCCCGGCGCGGCCTCGACCGCGAAGCCGGCGCCCCCGGCCGGCCTCGCCGTCGAGGTGGCGGGGCTCACCGCCCGCCTCCTCTGGCAGGACACGGCCGGCGATGCGGAGGGGTTCCGGATCTACCGCCAGGCCGGCAGCTCCGGCGGTGGACACCATGGCAGCCGACTGGTAGAGGTGGCGGAGCTCCAGGCCGGGACGACTGTCTACAGCGACTCCGGGCTGGCGCCCGGCACCACGTATACGTACCAGGTCGCGGCCTTCAACGCGCGCGGCGAGAGCCGCGGCCCGCGGGTGGCCGCCGCCACCGCCGCCGCGCAGCCGCTCCAGGCGCTGGCGGTGACGCTGACCGGCGCCGCCGCGCGGACCGGCGAGCCGGCCGCCTTCGCCGTCTCCTTCAGCGGTCCGGCGACGCGGGCGCGCTGG
>DASWQX010000267.1:0-6928 GCA_036403495.1 Thermoanaerobaculia bacterium | reverse complement strand
GCCGACGGTCCGGGCGAGCCCCTACAAGTTCCTCGACTTCTACACCGATACCGAGCAGGACCAGCGCCGCTTCGGCGGACGCGAGCGGGAGATCCGCGAGCTCGTCGCGCGCATCGCGAACGAGTGGACCCTCGTGCTTTACGGCCGCTCGGGGATCGGCAAGACCTCCCTGCTCCTCGCCGGCATCTTCCCGGAGCTCAAGGCGCGAGGCTACCTGCCGATCTACGCGCGGACCCTGACCGACCCCATCCGGGACCTCTGTGAGGCCATCGACAAGGGATGCGGGGAGGAGAGCTCGGTGGCAAGACTGCGAGCCGCCGTGGGAAGAGCCGCCGAGCAGCGCCCCGTCATCATCGTCCTCGACCAATTCGAGGAGTTCTTCATCCGCTTCCGGGAGAGACCGGAGATCCGTTCCGACTTCATCACCGCGGTGGCGGGCCTAGTCAACGACAAGACCCTGAATGTAACCGTGGTGTTCAGCCTTCGCGAGGACTACCTCGCCGAGCTCGACGACTTCCGCGAAGAGATCCCCGACCTCTTCACAAACCAGTACCGTCTCCGAGGTCTGACCGCCTTCGGAGTCCGGCAGTCCATCTCGCGCCCCTTGATCGACAGCGGCATTCCCTTCGAGGAAGCGGTGATCTCGCGGCTCGTCGATCAGCTCGAGGAGTACGGATTCGATCCCGCCGCGCTCCAGATCCTCTGCTCCGAGCTCCACAGCTCCGCCCAGCGACGGGGTGAAGGCTCCCTCCTGCGCATCACGCTCTCCGACATGGAGGCCGTCGGCAGCCTCGACGACATTTTCCTCCGCTACCTCGACGCACTGGGGACCGCCATCCCCCAGTCCAAAGCGCTCCTGGCCCGCATGGTCCTCGATCACCTGATCACCGGAGACAACACGAAGAAAGCGGTGACCATGGACGATCTCCTCCATGCCGATTTTTCGGCGAGCGCGGAGGAGGTCGAAGAGGTTCTCAGCCTGCTCCTGGGGCAGCGGCTCGTGCGCCAGCAAATGCGCGGGAACGTGCCCTGGTATGAGCTCATCCACGAACGGCTGATACCCCATCTCAAGCAGTGGCTCGATTTCGATTCCCAATTCTACGGATTCCGGCAGGCCCGGGATTTTGTGCAAACCACCGCCAAGACGGACGTCTGGCTCCGCCAGTCCGAAGCTCTGCTCAACTCGGGAGTCCTGACCGGTCTTCTGGGTCCTTACAAAGAGCGTTTCAGCTTCCAGCCGCGAGAGCTCGACCTGATCTTCCGCAGCACGCTCTATCGCGCTCATCCCGACGTGGGATTCTGGTCCTCGCGCTTCGGCGCGCGGGAGTCGGTGGACATCTTGATACAGTTCGCGGGCTCCCCCCAGGAGGCGGAACGCGAAGGCGCCGTCATCGCGGCCCGCCGCATCGAAGACCCCGGGACCGTGTTGCCTCCCCTCTGCTTCCGTCTGGCCCTCACGGACCCGAGCGAGAGAGTCCGGCGCAGCGCCGCCTTCTCGCTGGCGAAGATCGCCCGGGACGAAGAGATCGAAGCCCTTCGCTCGGCGCTTGATCGGAAGGAGTCCCGGCGCGCCGCCCGTCAGGTGCTGACCAACCTGCTCCTCGCGGGCCACCCCCTGAAGGCATTCACGTGGATCACTCGCCGGTTCGCCCATGAGGACGCCGAGCGCCGCCTGCATAGCGAGAACCAGCGGGTGGTCCAAGCGCGAAGAACCGTCGGGATCGTGCAGGGGTTGGCCGCCGGCATCGCCTGGATCACCCTCCTCGGGTTTCCCCTGGCTGCTTTCGGAGCGGGGCTCCTGAGGGTGAGCACCGACGCGGAATGGCACGTCCGGATCGCGGCGATCCTCGGCCTGGCGTTTCCGGCCGCAGGAGCTCTGGGGGCCACACTCGGGGGCATCGTCGCCTACGCGGTCGCCCAGGACGCCGCGCTCGGAAAGGACGGACGATGGTTCCGGGCGATCCGAAGGAGCCGCCCTCTTTTCTATGGCATCGTGGCAAGCGCGACACTGTCAGTGCCTTCTTACGCCCTTTTTTTTAAAAGGGACACATCATCGGATGTGGCAACAGATCTAGGTGCCGCTTTTTTAATCTCTTTCCCCATCGCCCTTTTTTCGTCAACGTTCCTGGCATTCTTAATCCGATGGAACCGAAATATTGTCTGGCCGTCAAGATCCCGTATCGGCACTTGGTGCTGGAGCTTTCTGGGCGCGGCCGGCTCCTCGGGCCTGCTGATCGCAGCTCCTTTCTGGACATTGTCTATCCTGCCCCCCACAAGGGACATCGTCGAATTTCAGTTTTTCACCTGCGCCTGGGCGTTGGGCACCAGCCTTGTGCTCTTCGTCTCACTGGTGGCCGCCGCCGAATCCGACGAGCGGTATTCGTATCGGAAACCCGTCAACCCCTCACGTGTCAGAAGGCGTTTGCAACGCTCTGGCGCCGCCGCCGGCACTCTCGTCCTGGCCCTGTGGGTAAGCCATCTCTTCACTCCCGACATGATTCCACCCTTTGCACAGCGAGCTCACTACGACTCAACATCGGGACTCTTCTATGAGATGGCGACGAGCCGACCCGGCGCTCACTACTTCCGAATCTGCAACTCAGAAAATCGCCTGCGATATGCCACATCTCCCCTAGCCGCAGGTTCCAGCACCGCTAAAGGATATCTACCCTCCGGCTATTACTACGATTCTCATTGGTTCTCCATCGGGAAGATTTTGGGAATTCAGATTAATAGAAATGAAATAGGCTCAGCTCGCAAACCCTTCAGCAAAGTCCTGGCGATCCCTCCCGGTTGTTCGCTTGGCTCGATGATCCCCGAGGACTACTTGGCATTGCCCCCCGTACCGTCGCTTCAAACGCAAGCGGAAGGTGCCACCGCTCTCGCTACAGGTGGGCTAGCCATCGCAGATCTCACGCTCAAACGCATACCCGACCCCAGCGGAAAGCAGATCTGGACGGGAGTTCTCGAAGGAACTCTTCCCTATACGGGCACACTGTCCGAAGATTTTGTCGTCAACGTCTCGCCTAAATTGAACGAGCTGAAGGACGCCTCTCCCAAGCTGCTGCGCCTGAAGGTGGTCCGACAGTACTGGAGCCACGGTAGGTTGCTGCAAGCCCAGGAGGGTTCCTTGGCCAAGGGGCAGAGCGCGGAACCGCTCATCGTCCTCTCTCCCCTGCCGACCCGTCCAGCCTTGATCAAGCCGGAAGACATGTTCTGGCCCACCGCTCCCGACAGCAATGGGCACTGGTGGATCGAGTTCCAGGCGACAAGGCTGTCGTTCAACGGTGAGCGGCCGCCCAGCGAGATCAGGGTCCCCACCCTGGTGCAGGTTTCGCGGCCCAAGGATGAGGGGCCCCAAACGGCGGACTCCTCCCGGTCCATCCACGGCCCTGATTGAAGACCTGTTGCACCGCTTTCCGACGCCCCCCCCCATCGGACGCCGCCTGCGATAGCCAGCCGCCCCGTCCCACTCTCCGGACAGCGCCGAGGCGCGCCAACCATCTACCGAAGGAGAGACGCCATGAACAGAACAGGGATCGCAGCGCTCGCACTCACGCTTCTGGGCGGCCTGGCGCAGGCCGGTGCCTCACAGACCTTGAGCCAGCTCGGCTCGCCGGTCGATATCAGCACCCCGTTCAGCCCGCTCTTCCGCGAGGCTTCGGGGCTAGGGACGGCCAAGAACCAGACCTCGCTCTGGTCGATCAGCGACAGCGAGCTCAAGGTCTACAAGCTGACCCTGAGCGGCGGCAACGACGGCTCGTTCGTCCCCACGCCGATCAACAGCCAGAGCACGGTCACCGCCGTCGACTTCGAGGGGGTCACCTTCGCGCCGCCCCCGCCGGGCAACACCGACGATCACTTCATCTACGTGGCCAACGAGGCGGGCAATGCCATCCTGCCGATCAACTACAACACCGAGAAGTATTACCAGCAGAAGACGCTCGCCGGCATGACCGGCTACAGCACGGTCTCCTGCGCGGGCGGCGGCACGGTCGCCAGCGAATTCAGCGGCTCGGACCCCAACAGCGGCCTCGAAGGGATCACCTGGGACGGCGATCTCAATTCCTTCTTCGTGATCAAGGAGAAGGATCCCGGGCTGATGATCCGGATCTCCGCCGACCTCAGCACGATCCAGGGGTGCCGGGTGCTCACCTTCAGCGGCATGGACTACTCGGACATCTCCTACGATTCCACCCGCGGGCTGTTCTGGATCGTCAGCGACGAAGCGGAAAACCTTTATCTCTACAACTGGACCACCGGCGCCGCGCAGAAGGGCTGGCACCTCGGCTACACCAACGGCGAAGGGGTGGCGTTCAACCCCGCCAACAGCCGCCTCTACATCGCCACGGACAACGGCGGCGGCAGCGATTCGTACCTCTACACCTATAGCGTTCAGTAAGGTTTCCGCGGCGTGAACAGCTCGAGCCGCGCGGAGTAAATCACCGACTCCCCCAGCTCGAGCAGCGCCATCCCGGTGTCCACCTCCGGCCCCCAGTGCGCACCGAACGGGTCGCTCCAGTTGAGCTGCGGCTCGACGGCCACGAAAGCGCCGTCCACGGGCGCGTAGACCTGGATCGCCCGCACCGGCGGCGCGGTGGCCACCACGCGTAGCCCGTAGGATGCCGCCGGATCGATCACTTCCGTCACCGCCTCTCCCGCGACCGGATCGAGATCCACGAAGCAGTCGTCCAGCCGGAGGTCGCCGAGCGGCCGGCCGCCGGGCGTCGAGAAGTCGTAGGGCGTGCCGGCGACCGCCTCGACCTCGCCGGTGGGCAGCACGGCGTCGGCGTCGTTCACCAGGGCCCGCCGAAGGGCCGGAACCCGCAGCCGCGCCTGCCCCCGCCGGCCGCTCGGCAGCGCGAAATAGGGGTGCCAGCCGATTCCGATCGGCAGCGTCTCGTCCCCCACGTTCCGCGCCGTGATGGTGAGGCGGAACGAGTCGGCGCGCAGGACGTTCTCGAACGCGATCTCCGTCCGCGACGGCCACCCGCAGCCGAAATCGCCCGCCTGGAGCACCCCGCGCACAGCGTCCTCCATCGCCGACGTCCGTCGCTCGACGGCGCCGACCGGGGAGTCGAGGGTCAGCCCGTGCATCGACACCCGTTCCGCTCCAGGCCGCCGGCCGCCGAAGTTCGCCGGCAGCGCGATCTCCCGGCCGAGGATGCGGGTGGTGATGGATCGGCCGTCGGCAGACAGCCGCCCCCGGATACGATTCGCGTACGGGATCAGCACGGCGCCGCCGAAGAAGAAGCTCTCGTTGCCGGGGAAAGGCTCCGAAGAGGACCGCGCGAACCGCGCCAGCGCTTCCGCGAGAGGAGGCGACGCGATCAGGTCGACCTCGCCCTGTTCCGGCAGGCGGGCGCGGAGCTGGAGCGTCATCCAGCCGCGGCCGGGAAGGATCTCGGCGCTGGTGAAGGCGCGCTCGGAGGCCGGCGGGACCTGGAGGGTAACGGAGTCAGCCATGGTTCGCGATCTTATCGGCCCTTGGGGCGTAGCGTCCTCATTACCATGGTACTATGCCAGCCATGGCCATCGCGTATTCGAAGCTGACCGCGCAGGGACAGATCTCCGTACCCAAAGAGGTTCGCAGGAGACTCGGCATCGGCCCAGGGTCGGTCCTGGAGTGGGAGGAGGAGGGCGAGAGGATCGTGGTCCGGCGGTCGGGCCGCTATACCTCGGAGGACATCCATCGCGCGCTGTTCGAGACGGCACCCGAGCCCCGGACTCTCGAAGAGTTGAAGGACGGAGTACGGCAGTACGTCAAAGGCCGTCATGCGCGCCGTTGACACCAACCTCCTGGTCCGTCTTGCAACACGCGACGATCTCCAGCAGGCTGAAGCCGCGGAGGCTTTCATCGCCGCGGGAGCGTGGGTATCACACCTCGTCCTGGTCGAGGCGATGTGGGTCCTGGTCTCCGTCTACGAGTTGGGCTCTGAGAAGATCGCCATGGCGGTCGAGATGTTCCTCCAGCACAGAGACCTGACGATTCAGGACGCCGATGCCGTCGAAGAAGCGCTCGAGCAGTTCCGGAAGCGGCCGGCTCTGGGATTCTCCGACTGCCTGATTCTGGAGGTCGCGCGCAAGGCCGGCCATCTGCCGTTGGGCACCTTCGACCGCGGCCTGGGCAAACTCGACGGGGCGCAACGGCTCTGATCCGGTCTGCTGGACGCCCAAGCTCAAATCTCTCTCCCGCCTCCAGCGGCGCCCCTTTCGCCTCGCCAGGCGGCGCCTTCTCAGGCGAAGACGCGGCCGGAAGCGGCGGGAGCGGCGCCGCGGCAGGCGAAAAGGGCGCCGGGCGCGCTCCGGCGTCGAATGCGCGCCCCCGCCCTCCCGCCGCTTTTGCTACTCTTCACGGTCCGGCCGCTCGGCGGCCGGCGACTCCGCATGAACCTCCTCGACTCCCGCCGTCTCACCGGCCCCAGCCTCCTGCTCGATCGCCCCGGGGCGATCCTCGAGGTGGCATTCGCTCCGGAGGAGGCCTCGGCGGCGATCCCGGTCTGGGCCGCGCAGGTGCGGCGGATGCTCGACGCGGTCGGCTGGACGGGAGCGGAGATCGCGGTGCGGCGGTTCGCCGGCGGCGCCAGCCTGGCGATCACCGCGCCGGTCGACGGCCTCTATGCCGCCACCGAGATCAACGACTGGGCCTGGGGCGCGGCCGAGGCGGCGATGCGGGGGCTGGAGACGCCGGATTTCCAGGCTGCGGCGGCAAGGCTGCGCGACGAGATCGCCCGCGAGGCCAATCCGGCCCTGATCGCCTTGCAGGCCCACGCGGCGTCGCGCGGCGTCGCCTTCCTGGCGGACGACCACTTCGCCTCGGTGGGGCTGGGGAAGGGGTCGCTGGTCTGGCCCGTCCGCGCCCTCCCCGACGCCGCCGACGTCGACTGGAGCCACGTCTACGACGTCCCCGTGCTGCTGGTGACGGGGA
>DASWQX010000266.1:0-11805 GCA_036403495.1 Thermoanaerobaculia bacterium | reverse complement strand
TGCCCCCCCCGCACGGCGCCATCGGCAGCCTCGCGGCAGCCATCGCCAGGCTGGAAGACCATCAGATGCCGTCGCGGCTCGACGGCGCCACCCGGCGCTCCTATCAGTACCTGGCGCCCGAGATGCCCTTCGCCCCCCGGCTGATGCTCGCCAACCTCTGGCTCTTCGAACCGCTGCTCGAACGCCAGTCCGCCGGCGACCCGGCGGGCAACGCTCGCATCCGCACCACCACGGCGCCGACCATCTTCCAGGCGGGGATCAAGGAGAACGTCCTCCCTCACGAGGCGCGCGCGGTGGTGAACTTCCGCACTCTCACCGGCGACACGATCCCGAAGGTGCTCCAGCACGTCCGCGAGGTCGTCGGCCCCAGCATCCGCGTGCAGGCCACGGGCAACGCCAATGTCGAGGCCTCGCCGGAGTCGGACGTCCGCGCGCCCGAGTTCGGCCTGATCCAGCGCACCCTGGTCGAAGTCTTCCCGCGGGTGATCGTCGCCCCCAACCTCCTCTCGGGCTCGACGGACTCCAAGCACTACCGCTCCTTGAGCCCGAACGTCTACCGATTCGTGCCCATGAGGCTGAAGCTGGATGACCTCAAGCGGATCCACGGCACGAACGAGCGCCTGGGGATCGAGAACTACGGCGAGATCGTGCGCTTCTACGCGCAGTTGCTGCGCAATGGCGGGGCGTAAAAATCACCCTGCGGCATACTGGACCTCGGCGCTCCTCAGAACTTCGTCACGGATCCTTCGATTGAGGAACTTGGGCGTGACGAGATCCACCCGCCGCCCATTGAAGAGTCCCGAGAGCTCGTCCTGGAGGCGAATGAAACGGAGGCCCGGCACATGCCCAGGCTCAAACTCGACCAGCACGTCGATATCGCTGCCGGGACCAAAGTCGTCCCGCAGGACGGAGCCGAAGAGAGACAGTCGGCGGATGTGATTGCGCCGGCAGAATTCGGCGAGTTGCGTCTTCGGAACAGCGGGTTTCATTATCCTAGAACTTGAACAGCGCGTCGAACGCCGAGCGCGCATCTCCCGGCGAGGGCTTGTCGGAGTCCTTCCGGAACTCCTGGGCGAGCTTGGGAGTGAAGAGCGGGCACTCGTTGCGGTCCCGCTTCTTGACGATCCGCGCCGGGATCTCCGCGTTCTTCCGGCACTCCCAGTGGACCGAGGTGTCGAAGTTGACGCAGTTGGAGCAGGTGTGGAGATCGGCGCCGCACTTGGCGCACTTGGCGTCGAAGGGGAGCGGGTCCTCGCCGATGATGATGAGCTGCTTCTCGCCGCAGGCGGCGCAGCGGAAGACCGACTCTCCCGGCGCTCCCAGGCCGCGGCCGCGCGGGCCGTCCTTCTTCTCGCGCGGACCCTGGGGCGCGGAGCGCGGACGCTCGTCGCGCTCCGAATCCTTGTAGCCCCGCTGGCGGTATTTGGTGTCGTCGGACATCACGGTCTTTCTAGCACAAAGCGGGCGACCGCGGGTCGCCCCTACAACCTCCGGCAAGAGGTTAACGTTGGGCGAAGGCCGTAGGGGCGACCCGCGGTCGCCCGTAACGGCGCGGGAATCACCTACCCCTCCCCCACCGGCGCGATCAGCGCCAGCTCCTCCGGCGTCGGCTGGAACAGCGCCGCCCCTACCGTCCCGGGGCCCGCATTGGCGACAACCACGGGGCCCATCTCGGCGATCAGGATCTCCTGGACCTGGAAGCTCTTCTCGATCAGGCCGCGCAGGCGGTCCGCCCAGACCGGCGCCTTGGCGTGGGCCACGGTCACCATCACGGGCTTCTGCGGATCGACGCGGTCGCGGAAGAGCTCGATCAGCCGCGGATGGGCCGCCCGGCCGCCGCGGACGCGATCGACCGCCACGATCTCGCCGTCCACCACGCCGAGGATCGGCTTGATCCCCAACAGGTTCCCCATCACCGCCTTCGCCTTGCCGGTCCGGCCGGCCCGGGCCAGGTACTCCAGGGTGTCGACCGCGAACAGCACGTGGACCCGGTCGCGCATCGCCTCCAGCCGCTCGACGATCGCCGCCGGCTCGACCCCGCGCCGCGCCATGCGGGCGGCGAACAGCGCCAGCATCCCCAGCCCGAGGCTGGCGCTGTGGCTGTCCACCACCTGGAGCGACACCCGCTCGGCCTCGCCCCGCATCTGCTGGTACTGCGCCAAGCCCGCCTCCGCCGCCTCGCGGGCGTGGACGACGGTCTGCGACAGCTTCTCCGAGATGTGGATCGAAATGATGTCCTTCTGCGGCGCCAGCGTGCGGTAGCAGTCCTGGAAGTCCGCCTGCGGCGTCGGATTGGTCCGCGGCTGCACGCTTCCCTTCTCCAGCAGGTCGTAGAACTCCTTGGCCTTGAGGTCCACCCCGTCGTGATAGACGCGGTCGCCGAACAGCACCAGCACCGGCAGGACGTGGATCCCGTGCGCCCGCGCCACCTCCAGCGGCAGGTCGCTCGTGGAGTCGGTGACGACGGCGACCAGCTCCTCCGGCTCCTCGACGGCAATGATCCCCATCTCGCGCAGGCCGATCAGGTCGCGCAGGATCTCCCCGTCCGTCGCGCCCGGCAGCGCGTCGAGCAAGCGCCCCACGGTCACGCACGCCGGCAGCACCGCCAGCAGCTCCTGCTGGCGCGGATTGAAGCGCGCCTCGAAGAAGGCGGGGCCGAGCTGCACCCGGGCGCGGGCGCGCGGGTCGAGCGCGTCGTGGACGCGGTCCTCCAGCGCCAGGAAGACGAGCGACTTGACGTCCTGCCGGATCTCCCGCTCGACGCCGGCCGGCAGGCGGAGCCAGAGCCAGAACGGCCCGGCGTCGAGGAGACTGAGGCGCAGGAACGCCTTGATCCCTCCAGCCTTTCCCGCTGACGCCGCGACCACCTCGCCGCCGTCGAAGGTCACCTCGCCGCTGGCGCAGACGATCCGCCCCGAGACCTGCGCCCGGCTCGCCGCCCGCACCAGCTCGAGGAACGGGTGCAGCGAGAAGTCCCCCACCAGCGATTCGAGGTCCGCGTCCGGCTCGACGCCGATCTCTCGGCCGAGCAGGACCAGGTGGATGCGCCGCACGAGGTCCTCCGCCGGCAGGCCGTCCGCCAGCAGGAAGAGCACGTCCTCGGGGAGGTCCCGCCCCTCCTCCGCCGTCCGGCCGAGTAGCAGCAGCGTGTGCTCCGGGTTGCCTGCGCCAGCCCCGAACCGCTCGGCGAGCGCTCCATCGCCGTCCTTCGCTAGCGCCACCGGCGCCACCACCACCCCCGGCCCGAGAGTCGCCGCGTACCGTCTGCCCTCGTCCACTCCCAGCGCCGGGATCACCTCATAGCCGAAGCCGGTCAGACCGTTGGCAACCGCCTTGCGGCGCACGGACTCCGGCTCGACGACCAGGACGGACGGACGGGGCATCAGGCTTCCTCGAATCCCTTCGAAGACGAAAATGGTTGCGTGAACCGGAACCGGTCAAGGATAAACCTACCCCACCTGAAACTCCACCAGAATCGGCAGGTGGTCGCTGGCCACCCTGGCCACCTGCAGGCGGCAGGAGTGGGCGGAGACGCAGCGCAGCGGCCCGCGGTGGTAGATGCGGTCGAGCCCCCCCTGCGGCGAGAAGGAGGGATAGGTGGGGATCACGGGATACGGCCCGCGCTTGCGCTCGGTGGCGCAGGAGAAACCCATGCCGTTGGTGAAGTCGGGCATCAGCAGCGAGCGCCAGTCGTTGAAGTCCCCCGCCACCAGCACCGGCGTCGAGTAGGAGACGCCGCTGAGCTCGGCGGACCGCTTCAGCAGCTCCACCTGCTTCTTGCGCTCGCGCGCCGAGAGCCCGAGGTGGAGGTTGAAGACCTCGAGCTGCCCCCTCTTGCCGTCGAGGTCGAGCGTGGTGTGCTGGCAGCCGCGGCGGATCCAGCTCTCCTCGATCGAGAGGTCGATGTTGCGCTCGCGCAGGATCGGATAGCGGCTGAGCGTCGCGTTGCCGTAGCGACCCTTCTTCAGGCTCACGTTGTGGCCGAGCGCGAAGTGCGGATACCCCGCCTCCTCGGCCAGCTCCTTGGCGAGATTGAGCTCCCGCGACCGCGGCGCCCCCTCGTCCACCTCCTGGAGCATCACGACGTCGGGCTCGTAGTGGCGCAGGATCGCCACGATGCGCTCCGGCCGGAACCGGCGATCGACTCCGATCGCGCGGTGGATGTTGTAGGTCATGACGCGCATCTGTGGATGTCAGCCCTCCAAAAAATCTGCCGCCTCTTCGAGGCTAGCCCCTCACTCTCCCAACCCTCTCTCTCCCACCGCACTCCCCCCAACCGGGAGAGAGAGGGCTAAAACAACCTCCAACCCTGCTTTTGACTAACCCTTCTAACCACTCCCTCTTCTCCCGGTCGGGGGGAGTGCGATGGGAGAAGAGGGCCGGGGTGATGAGGGGCCCCGGCGCTATAGTAGCCAAATGCCGCCCATCTTCACCGTCGGCCACTCCACCCGCCCCATCGAGGAGCTCCTGGCCCTCCTCGCCGGACAGGGCGTTCAAACCCTGGTGGACGTCCGGCGCTTCCCCGGCTCCCGGCGCCACCCCCAGTTCTCGCGCGACGCTCTCGCCGCTTCGCTCGCCGAGGCCGGCATCGGATACGTCCACGAGCCCGACCTCGGGGGCCGCCGCGCCGCCCGGCCCGGCTCGCCGCACACCGCCTGGCGCGTCGAAGCCTTCCGCGGCTACGCCGATCACATGGAGACCCCGGAGTTCGCCGCCGCCCTCGACCGGCTGATCCGGCGCTCCGCCGGGGAAACCGTCGTCATCCTCTGCGCCGAAGCCCTCCCCTGGCGCTGCCACCGCCGGCTGATCTCGGACGCCCTGGTTGCGCGGGGCCTCCCAGTACTGCATATCCTGGGCCCGGGCCGTGCCGATCCTCACGAGCTGGACCCCAACGCGCACATCCTCCCCGGCGCCCGTCTCGTCTACTCCGGTCCCGAGGGCGACCAGCCGTCCCTGTTCGCGACCGGCGCCGAAGGAATTGTCCCCGAATCGTAACTTCCGCCCCATTGCCGCAAGCCCGTTTTTCTTCTACGATACTCCGATCCAGAGGAGATACCCATGAGCCGGAGCCAGTCCCTGCTGCCCGAATTCGATCAAGAGATGGCCAGCACGCGCCGCCTTCTCGAGCGCGTGCCGACCGACAAGTTCGCCTGGACGCCCCACGAGAAGTCCACGCCCCTCGGCCGTCTCGCCACCCACGTCGCCAACCTCCCCGGGATGGCCAGCCTCGCCCTGAGCGTCCCCGAGTTGGACGTCGCCGTCCGCCGCGCCACGCTGCCCAAAGCGGAGACCACCGAGGAGCTGCTCGACCTCTTCGACAAGTCCGCCGCCGCCGCCCGCGAGTCCATCTCCGGCGCCAGCGACGAGCTCCTGTTCGAGACCTTCTCGCTCCGCAACGGCGAGCGCGTGATGTTCACGATCCCCAAGATCGCGGCGCTGCGCGTCTTCTTCCTCAACCACCTCATCCACCACCGCGGCCAGCTCACCGTCTACCTGCGGCTCAACGACATCCCCGTCCCCGGCCTCTACGGCCCGTCCGCCGACGAGAGCTGACCCCGGAAGCATCTTTGTTTGAGGAGAGAGCCATGAGCCTGAGCCAAGCCCTGCTGCCCGAGTTCGATCAGGAGATGTCCAACACCCGCCGCGCGCTGGAGCGCGTGCCCACCGACAAGTTCGACTGGCAGCCGCACGCCAAGTCCTACTCGATGGGCAAGCTGGCCACCCACATCGCCCACCTGCCCACCTGGACCAACATCACCCTCGACACCGCCGAATTGGACGTCGCTCAGCCGTTCGAGATTCCGAAGCCGGCCTCCACCGAGGAGCTGCTGGCCTTTTTCGACCAGAACGTCGCCGAGGCCCGCGCCGCCCTCGCCGGCGCCGCCGACGAGACCTTCTTCCAGACCTGGACCCTCCGCGCCGGCGAGCAGATCATCTTCAGCATGCCGAAGGTCGCCGTGATGCGCGGCTTCGTGATGAACCACATCATCCATCACCGCGGCCAGCTCACCGTCTACCTGCGGCTCAACGACATCCCCGTCCCCAGCATCTACGGCCCGTCGGCGGACGAAGGGAACATGTAGAAGGCGCGGCTTCGCGGTTGCAAACGGCCTGAAGAGACTTAGGGCTCGTCACAGAATAACTGCGCCAACTCCCCGGAAGCTCGGCCCTTGAGGTGTTCGGTTCCGTCCGACCCGTTGGGCCGGACGCGGAAATGACACAATTACTCCGTGACGAGCCCTAAAGGACTACAAGGACTCCAAGGACGGTATCTTCGGCTCTCTCTCCTGTCCTTGAACACAGGGTGAGCCACTCCCGGCTGTAGAGCTACTGATCTCGCGGCCAGATCCACTCGACACAGCTCGCGAGCTCAGTAGACCTGGCCCAGATCCACTCGACACAGCCGGCGAGCTCAGTAGCCCTGGCGATGGGACTCCTTGTCTCGCCGCCAGGGCTACTCCACTCGGGGACCGAGACGAGTAGCTCTGGGACCGAGATCAGTAGATCAGGACCGGATCGGGGCAGCTCCACAGCCGGATCAGCCCCGCAGGGGCGACAGAAGGCGGCTTAGAATCTCCGACCACCTGCACCACCGCAGACCCAAGGGAGGATCGCATGAAGAAGCAGTTGAAGAAGGTGAAGAAGCTGACTCTCGGCAAGGAGACCCTCATCCGCCTGCAGCACGTCACCGGCGGCATGGTCGCCGGCGACGTCAAGGCCGCGACCGAGCCCCCCAGCGGCTACCCCGAGCATTGCTATTTCTCGGACTGCAATCCCTGCGACACCGTCCTGCAGTGTTCGGCGGCCTGAAAGCCCCAGGGGGCGGCCAACCGCCCCCCTCGTCTCCGCTCCCGGCGGTCTCCGGACCGCCAGGGGTAGCTGGATTGTCCGTTTGGTCCCCGAATCTCGAAAACCGTCCCCTTTTATCCAAAACGGTCCCCGTTTATCGAGAGCGGTCCCCTTTTATCGAGAGCGGTCCCCTTTTATCCAGTTTGGTCCCCCTTTATCTAGATTTGTCCCGCTTTTTCCAATCCTGTCCCCGAATATCCCAAAAGGTCGGAGAATTCGGTTTCCAGCCCGCGGGCCAGCTCCAGAGGCCTCCTGACGGGCTGGCGGCCTCCCGCCCAGCGCCGGGCTGAAAGCTGAACCCAGAACGTCGTGGTTCTGGAACGCCCCCAGTTCTGTGCGAAACCATCACGGCCCCGTTGGGCCTCCGGTGCCTGGCGGGACGCAGATCCCCGATCGGAGAGGCCGGGCTGAAAGCCCGGGCTTCCTTAGCCCAGGGCAACGCCCTGGGTATTGTCGCCAGCCACCCCTCCTGCGCCCTGAAGGGGCGCGATAACCAGTCCGAATTCGCGCCGCCGTTATCGCGGCCCTTCAGGCCGCCCCGGTCTGCGAGGACATCGCGAACCCAGGGCGGTGCCCTGGGCTAAAGAATCGCGGCCCTTCAGGCCGCCGGAGTGAGATTGCCACAGGTGCCTGAGATCCGGATCACGCCAGCCGGCACAATCTGCCGGAAGCAGCTAAAATTCAGGCATGCCCACCGCACCGTCGGTCTTCATCAGCTATAGCCACAGGGATGAGGTCTGGAAGGACCGCCTCCTGACCCACCTCCGGATCTCCGAGAAGGAAGGCCTGCTGGAGCTTTGGGACGACCGGCGGATCTCGGCGGGAACCGAATGGCGCCCGGAGATCGAGAAGGCGATCGACGCCGCAGACATCGGAATCCTCCTGATCTCGGCCGACTTCCTGGTGTCGGAGTTCATCCGCGGCCAAGAGATCCCTCGCATGCTGGAGCGGCGCAGCAAGAACGGGATGCGCCTGTTCCCCGTGATGGTCCGCTCGTGCGACTGGCAGATCGTGCCATGGCTGGCGCCGATCCAGATCCGGCCGACCGGAGCCCGTCCCCTGGCCGACTTTCGGGGAGACCGCCGCGATTCCGAGATGGCGGCCATCGCGCGGGAGGTCCGGGGGATTCTCGACTCCAAAGCGGCGGCTCTTTCGATTCTCCCGACACTCCATCAACTCCCCACTCCTCCAGCCGACTTCACCGGCCGCGAAGATGATCTGGACTTCCTCCGCTCCAAACTGGCCCAAGGCGGCACTGGAGCGATCTTCGGCCTGCGAGGAATGGGCGGCGTTGGCAAAACTACCTTGGCGCTGAAGCTGGCCGACGAGTTGAAGCTCCAGTATCCCGACGCCCAGATCTACCTGGACCTCAAGGGGGTGGACCCCCAACCCCTGACTCCCGCGCAGGCCATGGCCCATGTGATCCGAGCCTTCCATCCCGAGGCTCGTCTCCCGGAGAGCGAAGCCGAGTTGGCGGGGCTGTATCGATCCGTGCTCAATAACAAGAACGTCCTTCTGCTCATAGACAATGCGGCAGGGAAAGAGCAGGTCGAGCCCTTGATCCCACCCTCCACCTGCCTGCTGCTGGTGACCTCTCGGTTCCGCTTCGCTCTCCCTGGGCTGGTCAGTAGGGATCTGGACGAGATGCCCGAGGAGGATGCTAAGAATCTCCTCCTGAGGATCGCACCGCGGATCGGCGACGCCGCGGACGAGATCGCTCGTCTCTGTGGCCGGCTGGCACTGGCTCTACGTTTGGCCGGAAGCGCACTGGCCGAACGGCAGATTCTCTCCCCTGCCGAGTATGCCCGCCGCCTCAGAGAGGGAAGGGAGAAGCTCGAGCCCGTCGAAGCCGCTCTAAGGACCAGTTACAACCTGCTGACCGAAGAGCGGCGGCGCCTGTGGCGTTTACTCGCGGTGTTTTCCGAGACCTTCGATGGTGCCGCGGCGGCGACGGTTTGGAACTTGGAGAACGACGACGCCGGGAGTCATCTGGAAGAGTTGGTGCGGAGCAGCTTGATTGAATGGGAGAACAAGGACGAACGTTACCGGCTGCATGACCTCGCGCACGCCTTCGCAGAGGAGCAGATCACAATCGCCGAAGAAGGCGAGGGCCAGCGAAGACATGCAGAGCACTTCCTAGAGACACTCCTTTTAGCTGACTCCCTATTCGAGAAAGGTGGTGAGGAGAGCCTGGTTGGCTTGGCTCTCTTCGATAGGGAGTGGAGCAACATCCGGGCAGGTCAGGCTTGGTCAGTGGTGCAATTTCATGAAGGCAAGGAAGCCGCCGACCTCTGCAGTAGCTATCCCGATGCAGGGGCATATTGTCTCATCCTCCGGCACCATCCAAAGGAAAGAATCCAATGGTTGGAGGTAGGTCTTGCAGCAGCTAGGCATTTAAAGGATAGATATACTGAGTCTGCCCACCTCGGCAATCTGGGCCTCGCCTATGTGCATCTCGGCAACGCCCAGAGCGCAATCGAGTTCTATGAACAGCAACTCACGATTAGCCGCAAGATCGCTTATAGGCACGAGGAGAGCAATGCCCTCGGCAATCTAGGCCGCGCTTACTGGGCTCTCGGCAAGACTCGGCGCGCCCTTGAGTTTCATGAACAATATCTAATGATCGCCCGCGAAATCGGTGACCGGCGCGGGGAAGGCAATGCTCTCGGCAACCTTGGCGTTGCCTACGCGGCTCTAGGCGAGACCCGACGTTCCATTGAGCTTTACGAACAGCAACTCACGATCGTTCGAGAGATCGGCGACCGCCGCAGCGAAGGTAATGCTCTCGGTAACCTGGGTGTTGCCTACAAGAACCTCGGCGAGATTCAGCGTGCAATCGAGTTTTGTGAAGAGCGCCTCCAAATTGCACGTGAGATCCGTGATCAACGCGGAGAAGGCAATGCCTTCGGCGGCCTTGGCCTCGCCTATGCGGCTCTTGGAGATAACCGGCGTGCAATCGAGTTTTACGAAAAGCAACTCACGATTGTCCGTAAAATTAGCGACCGGCGCGGAGAAGCCAAGGCTCTCGGAGGTCTGGGTCCAGTCCATGCGGCTCTGGGCGAGACCCAGATTGGCATCGAGCTTTGCAGACAGGCGCTTATCATTGATCAAGAAATCTGTGATCGGCGTGGAGAAGCTTCTGATCTAGGCAACCTAGGCCGAGTCTATGCGGCTCTTGGCGAGACTGCGCGCGCCATCGAATTTTTTGAAGAGCAACTCATTATTACACGCGAGATCGGTGACCAACGCGGGGAAGGCAATGCAAGCTGGAATTTGGGCTTGGCCTTGGAGAGGGAGGGAGATCTTGCCCGTGCGGCAGAGCTGATGCAAATTCTCGTCGATTACGAACGCGAAAACGGCCATATGGACACCGAGAAACACGCCGCCGAAGTCGAAGCCCTCCGTGCCCGCATCGCCGCCCAAAAATCCTGACACCCTACCCCCGCCCCCCCACCCGCACCGCCGCCGCCCGCCCCACCCTCCCTGTCTCCAGCCCACCCATCAACCCGTCCATCGACGGCCTGAGGGTCTCTACAAAGCGTTCGGTCTCCACGATCTGCTCGACGAGCTGGCTCATGTAGCTGGCGACTTCGGTGGCGCTGAATTGGGAGGCGCTGAGGCGGCCGTGGATGACTTCGAAGGCGTCGGAGAAGGCTCCGAGTTGGGCGACGACGCACTGGTCGCGCTTGTGGCAGTCGAGGAGGAGCTCGCGCTGCTTCTGCAGGATGCCGATGTGGAACTCGCGGGTGCGGGCGGTGGCGGGCTCGCGGTTCGCGAGGTCGCGGATCTGGCGGGTCTTCTCGTCGACTTCCGCCAGGCGCTTCTCCAGGCTCGGCATCGGCGGCACGAAGGCGGGGGCGATGCGGGCGGAGAGGCGGCGCCAGTCCTTGCGCCAGTCCGGGAGCGAGTTCGAGGCCTTGGGGGCGAGGACCGCGGGGCGGACGTTGGTCAGGATGTGGAGGTAGGAGACCCGCTCGCGCACGAACCCCAGGTAGGCCGCGAGCATGGTGCCGAGCTGGTGCAGGATGTCCGCCTTGGTGAAGGCGTCGAGGTCGGTCCGGTCGGCGAGGACGCGCGCGACACGGCCACGGATCTCGACCAGCCGGCCGTAGGTGGCCATGTAGTCCGGCAGGTAGCCCGCGCGGGTCCAGAGGTCGAAGGGGCTCTCGTCGAGCATCCGCTGGCACTTCAGGCGCTGGACCTCGCGATCCCGCTCCGCCTTGAGCTCCCGCCGCCGCCGCGCCTCCTCCTGGATGCGCGGCCGGTAGCGGTGCGTGGCGGTGGCGATCGCCACCCACCCCGCGGCGCCGGCGCCGTAGACGATCGCCCAGGTGGGATCGTGCAACCACCACGCGGCCCCCAGCCCGGCCGCCCCGGCCACGAGGTTGAGCGGGGCGTGGAGCGCCTTGACGACGCTCATCGTGACCAGGGTGCTCTTGCGCAGGGGCATGGTGTGGTTTGTACGCGTCCGGACCCGGCAGGTTCTCCAGCAAGCGCCGGGCCCGTTGGGATTGTAGCGCGTCGCCGCTCTACCGCCTCTTCTCTCTCCTTCTCCCTCACCACGCCTCTTCGACGGAGGCGGTAGAGACGTCCCAGGTCATTTACGACACCTTGACGGAGGCCACGGGGACCGCGGGACGTCTCAGGCGAAGGGCAGGCCCTCGCGCAGGCCGAGGTCCGATTGGGGCAGGCAGGTTTGATCTTGGCAAAACGCAACCCTGCCCTACCGCGGGGATTTGGCCGATGGAGCGGCATGCCCTCCGGCGGAGACGCCCCGCGGTCCCCGTGGCCCGTGGAGAGTTGTCGTTCAGGACCTGGGGCGTCTCTACCGCCTCCGCCGCACGGATTTACAGGGAGGAAGCGCTGGTTTCGCGCGGGAAAGGTGGCCGGACGACTTGGAAACCCGAGGTTTCACTCTCCAAGCCCGAGATTCGACCGTGGAAGCCCAGTTTCCCG
>DASWQX010000265.1:0-8374 GCA_036403495.1 Thermoanaerobaculia bacterium | reverse complement strand
CGTCCCTGGATTTGCCGCCGCCGGCGGACGATCTCCCGCCGGTTCCGCCACAGCCACGCGTAGGCCGCGAGCGACGAGCGCTCCCGCAGCAGCACCCAGCCGAGCGCCGCCACGTCGCGGATCAGGGCCGGAAAAAAGGTGCGGAGGAGGTTCCCCGCCGTCTGGTGATAGATCCGCAGCAGGTAGCGGTTCTTGAGGGAGTGGAGGTTGACCGCCGCCGGCATCGCGGACCGCCGCTCCGGCAGGTTGAACCGGCGGTGCTCGCAGAAGGCCGCCGGCTCGTAGGCCACCTCCCAGCCACGCTCGCGCAGGCGGAAGCAGAGCTCGGCGTCCTCGCGGAAGGAATGGAAGCGGGAATCGAAGACCTCCCCCTCCACCGCCACGTCGTCGAGCGCCTCGCGGCGGAAGAGGGAGGCGGCGCCCGTCGCCCCGAACACCCGCTCCGGCATGGACCACTGCCCCCGGTCCACCTCCCCCGAGCCGCGGTCGAGATGGCGCCAGTTGCGGGTGAGGAGCATGCCGCAGGCGTCGAGCCGTCTCGGCTGGGTCGGGCGGATCAGCCGCCCCGTGACGGCGCCGATGCGGATCTCGGGGTTGACGGCCGCGGCGAGCAGCCACGTCAGGTACTCGGGAGCGGGCCGGGCGTCGGCGTTGAGGGTGAGCGCCCAGGGGGCCTGGGTGTGGGCGAGAGCGGCGTTCATCCCTCCCGCGAAGCCCAGGTTTTCCTGCAGCGCGATGGCCGTGAAGGGGAGGCCCGCCGGAGCGTGGGCGCGCGCCGCCTCCAGGCTGCCGTCGGCGCTCGCGCAGTCGATCAGGACGATCTCCAGCGGCCGATACGTGAGGGCGGCGATCGACTCGAAGCAACCGGCCAGGTCCGCCGCCGAGTTGTGGGTCACGATGCAGACCGCCACCGCTTCAGGCGTCAAGGGAACTCCCTCGCCAGTTCGACAGAGCGCCGCCGAGAAGGCCCAGGAGGCCGGCGAGCGCCTCCCGCCGCGAGGTGGCCCGTTTCGGGCGCCGGAAGGGGAGGGCGAGGAGACGCACGGCGACCCCGGGGATCAACGTCGCCCGCGCCGCCGCGGCCCACGCGCGGCCGTGGTGCTTGGCGAGGTAGCGGGTGAGGTTCCGGTGGTAGATAAAGAGGAAGGGTCCGTAGCCGAGGCGCGGCACCGTGCTCCCCAGGTGGTGCCGGAAGCGGGCCGCCGGCCAGTAGCGCAGGGTTTGCCCCGCGCGCTGGAGGCGATAGGCGAGGTCGACGTCCTCGAACCAGGCGGGGTGGAACCCCTCGTCGAAGCCGCCGGCCGCTTCCAGCGCCTCGCGGCGGAATGCCAGCGCCGCCGCCGCCGGCTGCTCCACGACCGCTCCGGCGGAGGGCTCGGGGAGATCCTCGGCGAGACCGGGGAGGGGGAGCGCCTGCATCACGAGCCGCCAGGGGGAAGGGAGCTTCCGGAGCTGCCAGCCGGCCTGCGGCTCCCCGGCCGGTCCTAGCAGGCGCGGCGCGATTCCAGCCGCGTCGGGCCACGCCGAGAACCCCTCCAGCAGGCGGTCGAGGGCGCCCTCCTCGGGGACCACGTCGGGGTTCAGGATCAGCACAATGTTCCCTTTCGCCGCCGCGACCCCCGCGTTGGCGCCGCCGGCGAAGCCGAGGTTGCGCCCCGGCCGGAGCACCTGGACGCCCGCCGGCAGCGGCGCCGAGGAGCCGTTGTCGACCACCAGCAGCTCGAACCGCGGATCGCTCGGCCATGCCGCCGCCAGCTCGGCGAGGAGATCCTCGTTGCACCAGTGGACGACGACGCCAGTCAGCAGGGGCTCCGGCATGCACAGAGGTTATCGCGGACCGCGGGGAGGCCGCAGGGCCCGCCCCCAGCCGCCGACGATGCCCGCCGCGAGCTCCCCCTCGCCGCGCAGGAGAGCCCGCGCGAGATCGACGCCGTCGCGCAGGGCCAGCAGGGGCACTCGCGGCCAGAAACCGCCCTGGAGGTAGCGCCTGGCCACCCGCCACCGGTTGCCGTAGATCAGCCGCCAGCGCTCGCGGCTGAGGGTACGGCCGGTCAGCGAGCCGGCGTGCCGGGCCCGCGCCGCCGGGACGAGCAGCGCGCGGTAGCCGGCGGCGCGCAGGCGGACGGCGAGGTCGACGTCCTCGTAGTAGGACCCGAGCCGCTCGTCGAAGATTCCGCCGCCCGCAGCGACGGCCTGGAAGGCCTCGCGACGGAAGATCGCCGCCGTCGCGGATGCTCCAAAGATCTCTCGCACGCCCGCGTCCGCCGCCGGAGCGGCCTTACCGTGGCCCACCTGCACCGCCTGCCACCAGCGGTTCCAGCCGATGCCGCAGCCGTCCGCCCGCTCAGGGTCGTCCAGAAGGAGGTTGACGCCCTGCGCCGCCGCCGCTTTCGGGTCCGCCGCGAGCGCCGCCAGCAGCGCCGCCGCCCAGCCGGGCTCGACGAGCGCGTCGTCGTTCACCGTGGCGATCCACTCTTCGCGCGCCGCGGCGATCCCTGAGTTGGTCGCCGCCGCGAAGCCCAGATTGCGCCCGGGGCGAAGGACGCGGTCCGCGAGCCCGGCGGGAAGGTCGGAGCGGATCTCCCCCTGATCGACGACGACGATCTCCGCCCCCTCGCCCCGGAGGGCTTGCAGGCAGGGGACCAGGAGTGGGCTGCGGCCGAGGGTGGGAACCACCGCGGAGAGGCTCATTTGGCGCGTCCGGATCTACGGGAGTCGCCGGACGTCATCTTCACCGCCACTCCAGCTCCACCCGGTCCAGGATCGCTCCGTTCAGCGCTCCGGGGGGCGCCGGACCGTGCGCTGCGAGGACCAGCGGCTCGCCGGCGCGCCAGTCGACCGGCCCGACCTCGATCGTCTCCCAGACTCGCTCGCGCCCGGGCGTCCAGGTGGCCAGCAGCCGGCCGCCCTGCGAGATGTCCAGGGTGTAGAGGACCGGCTGGTTGCGGATGAATTCCGCCGCGAGGCGCAGCTTCACCCGGCGCCCCCCCGGCTCGACCGGCGCCTCCAGACGCTCCCCCACGCGCAGCACCCAGCCGCCGCGGTAGCGCGTCCGCTCCACCACCCAGCGGTCGGGGTGGGGGTGGCCACCGCTCTTGAGGACCTGCGGATCCTCGAACTCGACGACGCGGGAGGGCACGCGCGCCGCCGCCGCGGGGAGGAGCGCCGCCCCGGCGAGCATCAGGGCGATGCCGGTCAGCGCCGGAGCGCCCGCCGGCCACCGCCTCGGCAGGCGCGCCCGGCCCGGCAACCACCAGAGCAGCGAGACGAGCGGGATGGAGAGCAGGGGCCAGCCCCAGGTGGCGGTCCGCGTCCGGATCGAGCTGGGGAAGAAGCGTGCGGCATCCGCTCCCAGCCGGCCGCTCAGCGCGTCGAGCGCGTAGCCGCGGCCGTCGGCGAAGTTGTAGGTCCACCCCGGCATCGCCACCCAGAGGAGGGTCAGCGCCAGGGTCAGCGCGCTTAAAGCTCCGAGGAGCGCCTGGGCCCCCGGCCGCTCGCGGATCCCCGCCAGCAGCGGCGCCAGGGCGATGCCGAAGAGAGGCATGGCGAGCAGGGCGTAGCGGAAGGGGGGAGACCAGCCGCCGTACCATTCGAGGCGGGGAACCACGATGACCAGATAGGGCGCGCTCAGCACCACCATGTGGAGCAGCAACGGGCTGCGCCGCGCCGTCAGCAGCAGGAAGGCGGGCAGCAGGATCATCCAGACCGGCGCGCAGCCGAACAGGCCGAACGCGCTGTCGAAAAAGAGCCCGGACATCCCCTTGAAATACTCCGCCGGGCCGTAGTGGGAGGGATCGACCTCCCGCCAGGTGTGGATCTTCAGCGGGTTCGAATAGAGGATCTGGTTATAGAGGAGCATCCCCGCCGCCACCCCGGCGAGCAGGCCGGCCAGGATCAACAGCGAGCGGTGCGGCCGGCCGGCGCGCCACCACCCCAGCAGCAGCAGCGGCCCGGAGATCAGGACGAGACGGATCTTGACCAGCGGCAGCAGCAGCACCGGCAGCCCCAGCCCCAGCCACTCCTTGCGCCCCCACCCGCCGCCGCCGTTCTGCTCGTCCCTGCCGGTCGAGAGGATCCTGTCGAGCGCCAGCGCCGTCAGCAGGGCCGCCGGCACTTCCACCCAGACTTGGTACGAGTAGAGGAGCAGCGGCGGCGTGAAGGCGACCAGCGCCCAGCCGGCCAGCGCTTCGCCGGGGAGGTCCGGGTAGTAGTGGCGGGCGAGCCGCAGGGTCAGCCAGGCGAGGGCGGCGGTCAGCAGCGCCATCGTGGTGAGCGCTCCCATCTTCCCGGCCAGCCGGTAGGCGGGCGCCAGCACCATCGGCAGCAGGTCGTTGTGCCGCGAGTACTTCTCCCCGTGCGGGCCGACCGGATCGCCCTCCTGCGGACCGATGGGACGGTCCATGAAGTAGCGCCAGTCCCCCTGCGCGTAGTTGTTGGTGAGGTCGGCATCGAAGTCGTAGGCCAGGCTGTGGGTGAGCAGCAGGTTGAACGGCTCGTCGCCGTCCAACTGGCGGTGGCGGGTCGACCAGGGGAGGATCGCGAGGTAGGCCGTCAGCGGCAGCAGCAGGAACAGGATCGACGGCCGTCGCGGCAGCCGCTCGCCGAGCAGCGGGCGGAGCGCCACCGTCTGCCGCGCTACCCGGCAGGCGAGGACGAGCAGGAGCCCGGCGGCGAGGATCTCTTCGATCGCCGCCAGAGCAAGATAAGGGCGGGCGAAGACGAGCAGGATCAGGACGGCGAGCGCGCCCAGCTCCCCCGCCGTCGACGCCACCCCGAGCCGTCCGCCGCCGAGGCGCGCGCCCCAGCGGTGGATCTCCCGGAAAGCGGCGAGGATCAGCGGCAGCACGACGAGAGTGCCGCGGAAGCCATCGCCGGCGGGCATCGGGAGGAGCCGCTCGAGCAGGACCGCCGCGGCGGCCGCGAGAACCAAGGCACCCAGGGAGTTCCAGAGACTCCAGTTCCTGTCGTCCCTGCTGTCTCTGCTGTCCCTTTCGTCCCTGGCTTCCACCCTCACCGCCGGATCTCCAACTGATACACCGCTACCGCGAGGTCCGGCGGCACCCCCGGCGCCCGCTCGATGCGCAGCGTCGAGGCGCGCTCCGGCCGCTCCAGGGTCCATTGCGAGCGGTAGCGCTGCGCCAGGAAATCCCCGGCCACCCAGGAGATCCAGGGGCGTGGCGCCTTGACGCCGGCGCGCGCGACGTCCGGCCGCCGGGCCGCCCATTCGCCGGTCCCCTCCCCGGAGCGCAGCACCCACACCGGACCGCCCACGGTGCCGCTCTCGTCGGCTTCCCGCAGTCGCACGATCGCCACCGGCGTGCCCGGCGCCAAGCCGGCGCCGTTCGACAGGCTCGACTCGACCACGACGCTACCGATGGCCCGCCGGGGGACCTTCGCCTCCCAGGCCAGGTGGCCGGCGTCGAGCACCACCGGCACCGCCGGCGCCACTAGCGCCGTGCCGAAGTCGGGCAGCCCCACCAGCAGCGCGAGGGCCACGCAGGCCGCGGCCAGCCCCGCCAGCCGCGCCGAGCGCAGCGGCTCGCCCCAGCTCCGCCCCATCCAGGTCCCCGCCGCCGCCAGCGCCAGGAAGAGCGCGATCGCCGCCGCCGCCAGTCCCGGTCCGGGAGCGCGGCCGATCAGCGCCAGGAAACTGCTCAGCGGCTCCTCGCGCAGCCAGGGGTAGGAGGCGAGCAGCGCCGTGCCGCCGAGCGTCGCGCCGGTCCACACCGCCTGCGGCACGGTGAAGGCGGCGTCGCGCCGGAGCGAGAGCGCCGCCAGCGCCAGCGGTGCCGCGAGGGTGGCCGCGTTCGGCACCAGCGGCACCGTCCCCGTCATCAGCAGCGCCGCGAGAGCCGGTGCGAGCCCTTCCCAGTCGGGGAGGATCGCCGCCGGCACCAGCAGCAGCAGCCAGACCGCCTGCAGCGCGATCCCCGTTGCCGGCTCGTGGAACCGCCAGGCGAGCGCCGCCGCCGCCGGCAGCGCCAAGCCCAGGGCGACTTTCGGCCGCCAGAGGGCCAGTCCGCACACCGCCGCCGCGACTCCCGGTCCGGGCGCCCAGGCGATCGGCGCCAGCAGCGCGATCCAGGCCGCGCCCTTCGCCAGCCGGCCGGAGTCCGGCCGCGCCAGGCGGTCGCCGGCCGCCAGCGCCACCAGCCCCAGAGTCGAGGCGACGTTGAAACCCGGAGCCAGCGCCACCGCCGTGCCCCCGGCGATCAGGGCGAGAGCGGTCCCACGCCGCCGCGCCAGCATCGCCAGCGCCGCGCCGCCCACGACCGGCAGGACCACCAGGGCCACGGCCAGCCGGAGCGCCGGCGGCGGCGCGAGGAACAGGTCGCCGCGCAGGAGCATCTGGCCGCCGAGCGCCAGGGGGATCCAGAAACGGAAGGAGAGGGAGGAGCGCTGGAGCAGGGCCCGTCCGGTCGCCACCGCCAGGGTCGCCAGCAGCAGGGCCACCATCGCCACCCCGCGCGCCGGTCCCGGCGGCAGCACCCAGACCGCGGCGGCGGCGAGCACCGATCCCACCCCCACCTCGTACGCCGGCCAGGGAGCGAGAAAGGCGGCGGGCAGCAGCGCCGCCACCGCCAGCACCGCGAGATACCCGCTCTCCGCCGCCGCCGCGGGATCGGCCTCGTGGGCCGCGAACGAGGCCATCGCCGCCAGCGCCGCGAGAGGGGGCAGAATGCGGACGATCTCGGTGCGGCGCGTGGCTTGGGCGGTGTGTTTGTTCATGCGTTCATTCATGCGCTGATGCATGCAAAACGGGACGGGCGAGCGGTTGCCTGTGCAACGGGCTGCCGGATGTTATCTCTGACTCGCTGCTATTCCTACGGACGAGCAGGCCCAGGTGTCACAGGGCCATCCTTCGCCTCCCGGCCTCCGGCGCGGTAAACTCCCCCGCCATGCTTTCCCGAGACCTCCTCCGCGACGATCCCGAGACGGTCCGCCAGGGCCTGCTCAACCGCAATAGCAACCCGGCGGCGCTCGACGCCTGGCTCCTCCTCGACGCCGAGCGGCGCACCGCCCTCGGCGAGGTCGAGGAGCTCCGCCGCCAGCGCAACGAGGCCAGCCGCGCCATCGGCGAGGTCAAGAAGCGCGGCGGCGACGCCTCCGCCGAGATCGCCGCCGTGGGCCAGCTCAAGGGGCGCACCGAGGAGCTCGAGGCGCGTCTTCAGACGATCGAGCCCGAGATGCTCGCCATCGAGCACAGCCTGCCGAACCTGCCGCACGCCAGCGTCCCGGTCGGCAAGGACGAGTCGGCCAACCGCTGCGAGCGCAACGTCGGCACCCCGCGCGCCTTCGACTTCCCCATCAAGGCCCACTGGGACCTCGGGCTCGCGCTCGGCATCCTCGACTTCGAGCGCGGCGCCAAGATCACCGGCGCCCGCTTCACCGTCTCCCTCGGCGCCGGCGCCCTGCTCGAGCGGGCCCTGATCAACCTCATGCTCGACCTCCACACCCGCGAGCACGGCTACACCGAGGTCCTGCCGCCGTTCATCGTCAACGACCAGACGCTGTTCGGCACCGGCCAGCTCCCCAAGTTCGAGCAGGACCTCTTCAAGCTGGAGAAACACCCCTATTACCTGATCCCTACGGCCGAGGTGCCGGTCACCAACATCTACCGCGACGAGACCCTCGACGAGTCCCGCCTGCCCGTGCGCTTCACCGCCTACACCCCCTGCTTCCGCAGCGAGGCCGGCTCCTACGGCAAGGACGTCCGCGGGCTGATCCGCCAGCACCAGTTCAACAAGGTCGAGCTGGTGCAGCTCACCACGCCCGAGACGAGCTTCCAGGCCCTGGAGGAGCTCACCGGCCACGCCGAGCGGGTGCTGCGGATCCTGGAGCTCCCCTACCGGGTGATGACCCTCTCGACCGGCGACATGAGCTTCGGGTCGGCCAAGACCTACGACCTCGAAGTCTGGCTCCCCGGGCAGGGCGCCTACCGGGAGATCTCCTCCTGCAGCAACTGCACGGACTTCCAGGCCCGGCGCGCCAACATCCGCTACCGTCCCGAGGGGGGAGGCAAGACGCGCCTCGTCCACACCCTGAACGGCTCCGGGCTGGCGGTGGGCCGCACCCTGATCGCCATCCTGGAGAACTACCAGCAGGCGGACGGCACGGTGCTCATCCCGAGAGCGCTGCTCCCCTACACCGGGGGGCTGGAGCGGATTACCGCCAGGAAGTAAGCTGTTGCAGGTCCCCAGGAGGGGTGGCTGAGCGGTCTAAAGCAGCGGTCTTGAAAACCGCCGGTCGTTCACGCGGCCCGTGGGTTCGAATCCCACCCCCTCCGCCATTCTGTGTCAGCTCAGCGATACCCCGCAGCCTGCAGCTCGAACAGCTCGGCGTAGCGCCCGCCCTGCGCCAGCAGCTCTTCGTG
>DASWQX010000264.1:0-18440 GCA_036403495.1 Thermoanaerobaculia bacterium | reverse complement strand
TCCTCGCCGGCGACGACATCCCCAGCGAGGGGACGATCGCGATGCCCAAGCGGCTCAAGCTGGGCGTCCTCAAGCAGGACCACTTCCGGTACGAGCACATGCCCATCCTCGAGGTCGCCATGATGGGCAATCACGACGTCTGGGAGGCCATGGTCGAGAAGGAGCGCCTGCTCGCCAACGCCGACCAGGAGTTCGACGCCGACCGCTACTCGGAGCTGGAGGACCTGATCCTCCGCAACGACGGCTACACCCTGGAATCCCGCGCTGGCGAGGTGCTCGAAGGGCTCGGCATCCAGACCGAGATCCACCGCCAGCCGCTCTCCACCCTCTCGGGCGGCTTCAAGCTGCGCGTGCTCCTCGCCCAGGTGCTCGCCTCGGATCCCGGCGTGCTGCTCCTCGACGAGCCCACCAACCATCTCGACATCCTCTCCATCCGCTGGCTGGAGAAGTTCCTGGTCGACGCCTATAAGGGCACCGCGATCGTCATCTCCCACGACCACCGCTTCCTCGACAACATCTGCACCCACATCGTCGACGTCGACTACGAGACGATGATCCTCTATCCCGGCAACTACAACGCCTTCCTGTCCGCCAAGACGGGCAACCGGGATCGCAAAGAGGCCGAGATCGGGAAGCGCGAGGCCGAGATCGCCCGCCACAAGGAGTTCGTCGACCGCTTCAAAGCCAAGGCGACGAAGGCCCGTCAAGCCCAGAGCAAGATGAAGATGATGGAGAAGATCGTCATCGAGCGCCTCCCTCAGACCTCGCGGCGCTACCCGACATTCAAGTTCCAGCAGGTCCGCCCGAGCGGCCGCATCGCGCTGGAGCTGGAGGGGATCACCAAGGCCTACGGCGACAAGCCGGTGCTCAAGGACGTCTCGCTGACCGTCGACCGCGGCGACCGCATCGCCATCATCGGCCCCAATGGCATCGGCAAGTCGACCCTGCTCAAGATCGCGGTGGGCGAGACCGAGGCCGACGCGGGCAAGATCGAGTGGGGGTACGAGACCTACCAGGGGTACTTCTCGCAGGACCACCACGAGCTGCCGAAGGGGAGCAGGCAGAGCGTCGAGGCCTGGCTCTGGGAGGCGGTGCCGGTCGAGCCGATCGGGTTCGTCCGCGGCAACCTCGGCATGGTGCTGTTCTCGGGCGACGACGTGAAGAAGCCGATCGGCAACCTCTCCGGCGGCGAGGCGGCGCGGCTGGTCTTCTGCAAGCTCTCGGTGACCAAGCCGAACGTCCTGATCCTCGACGAGCCCACCAACCACCTCGACCTCGAGGCGATCGAGGCCCTGGTCGAAGGCTTGAAGTCCTACGAAGGCACGCTGATCTTCGTCTCCCACGACCGCTGGTTCGTCTCCCAGCTCGCCGACCGCATCTTCGAGATTTCCCCGCGCGGCATCAACGATTTCCGCGGCACCTACGAGGAGTACCTGGAGCGCCTGGGCGACGACCACCTCGACGCCGAGGCGGTGCTGCGGATGAAGCGCGAGCAGAAGAAGAAGGCCGCGGCGGTGCCGGCGGCCGACCTCGATCCCGCCGAGGCGCGCCGGCGCCAGAACCGCCAGAAGGACCTCGCCCGCAAGCTCGACCTCGTCACCTCGCAGGTCGAGAACGCGGAATCCCGCGTCAACGCCATCAACGAGATGTTCTGCGATCCCACCTTCTTCGACCGCAACCCCCGCGAGCAGGTCAAGAAGCTCGAGAACGAGCAGAAGACCCTGTCGGCCAAGATCGAGACGCTGATGGCGGAGTGGGAGGGGATCGAGAGCGAGATGGGGGAGCTGGGCTAGCGCAGCGCCGCCCGCGTCGTGCCGGCGTTCGGGGTGCGCGGCGGCAGCAGGCGGATGTAGCCCGCGGTCGCCAGCTTCCAGAACAGCATCAGGGCGTCGAGCTGCGGCATCGGCGTGATCTTGAGGATCGACTGGATGTCGTAGGTGCCGTTGATGCGGGTCAGCATGAACCCCTCCTGGGGGGAGAGGTTCGACGAGGTGAGCTGATCCATGCTGGCCGTCACCTGCGGGATCGACGCCAGGGTGACGCCCGAGCGCTCGATGTGCTCGCGGATCTTCTTCTCGGCCTCGATCAGGATCTCCTGGGCGTCCTGGTTCTCCGGCTCCAGGGCGCGGGCGGCGCGCAGGTGGCGCAGCGAGATGTCGAAGTCCCCCTGCCCCAGGAAGGCGCGCCCCGCGGCCACCAGCAGGTCGGCGCTGACCGGTCCGGCGACCGCGACGGTGGCGGCGCCCGCCGCGGTGGGACGGGCGGCGCCGCGGAGCTTGACCAGCTTGAGGCGGCCGAGCTGCAACTGGTCGAAGATCAGCTTGCAGGTCTGGTACTCGGTCGAATGCGTCTGCTGGCGGATCTCCTCGATGGTGCGCTCGTCGTTGATCTGGCTGACGATCCGCTGATCGCCGGCGCCGAGACCGGGCACCGTCGACAGGTCGCCGATCGCCACCGGGATGATCTGCTCGTTGGGGATCACCTGGCGGATGCGCCGCCACTCGTCCACCCGCTGGACCCCCTCCATCACGATGCCGGTGACGTCCATCCGCATCGGCACCATGGCGCTCTCGGGGAGGACGTCGTCGAGGAAACGGAAGTCCCCCTCGGCCCAGGAGAAGATGTCGTAGATGCTCTCCTCGGCCTTGAGGCGGAGCATGCGGGCGAGGTCGCGCTCGGCGATGGCACCGTTGTTGACCAGGATCATCCCCAGCAGCATGCGGCTCTTCTCCTGCAGCTCGATGGCGCGGTTGAGCTGCCCCTCGTTGATCAGCCCGTGGCTCATCAGGAAGTGGCCGAGGTACTCCTCGGGCTTGTTCGAGGCGGAGGAGAGGATCAGCCCCTCCTTGAAGAAGATCTTCTTTTCGGTCCGGCCATGGACGATCTCCAGCGTCCCGCTCTTCTTGCTCTGCGAGAGCCACTGGAGCAGCTCTTCGAGCTGCATCGTTCTGAGGTTGCCGACGATGCCCATGATGACTGGGCCGATTATACTTCTATGTAAATACTGGGGGTTCTGCAAGTACTGAGAGATGTTCCGGACGGCCAGCGCGCTCCGCATGGGAGTACCTCATCTTCGGGCCGGAGTCGTCCCCCTCTGCCCCTGGTAGTGACTGGAGGAGCCGGGCTCGCCGTAGGCGACCTCCGGCTCGGACTCCATGGTGATGAAGATGAGCTGTGCAATTCGCCTGCCTGCCTCCAGTACGAACGGATGGGGCCCCAGGTTCTGGAGCTCCAGCGTGATCTCCCCCTCGAATCCGGGATCGCACCAGCCGGCCAGCGAGTGGTTGATCCAGAGCCGGCCGAGGGTGGATTTGAGCTTGAGGTCGCAGGCCACGATGCGCGGGATGCGCACGTATTCCATGGTGGAAGCGAGCACGACCTCGCCGGGGAAGAGCTTGATGTGGGGAGCGCGGAACTCTTCCGGCTCCCGGGTCGGGCAGATCCAGTGGTCGGAGACCCGGACATCGTAGCTGGCGGCATTGACCTGGCTCTCCTCGAAAGGGGTGACCCCCCCGTTCCGCCCCCATTCGCGGATCCAGCGGTCGGATTTGATCATCCCGGATCTCGTTTCTACAGGAAGCGCACCGGCGTCGTCACCTGCTCGCGGTGGATGGTGTCGACGAACCGGATGATCTTGCGCGACAGCGACATGAACAGGGACGAGGTGCGCGAGCCGCCGCCGAACAGGCGGACACCGCGGAGCAGCTCGCCGTCGGTGACCCCGGTGCAACTGAACAGGATCTGGTCGCCGGGCGCCAGGTCCTCGGTCTTGTAGATCTTGGTCAGGTCGTGGAAGCCGAGGGCGCGCAGGCGCTCCTCCTGCTCCTCCTTCTTCTCGTTCTCGGCGTCGTGCGGCTTCAGCCGCGCCTGGATCTCGCCGCCCAGGCAGCGCATGGCGGCGGCGGTGATCACCCCTTCGGGCGCGCCGCCGATCCCCATCACGGCGTGGACGCCGGTGCCGCGCACCGCCGCCGAGATGCCGGCCGACAGGTCGCCGTCCGGGATCAGGCGGATGCGGGCGCCGGCCTCGCGGATGTCGGCGACCAGTCGATCGTGCCGGGGGCGGTCGAGCACCACGATCGTCAGGTCGCTCACCTGCCGCCTGAAGGCGTTGGCGATGTTGCGCAGGTTCTCGGCCACCGGGGCGTCGATATGGGTGACGCCGCGGGCGGTGGGGCCGACGACCAGCTTCTCCATGTAGACGTCCGGGGCGTAGAGGAGGCCGCCGCGCTCCGCGGCGGCGAGCACGGTGATCGCGTCGGGCGAGCCGGTGGCGCAGAGGTTGGTCCCCTCCAGGGGATCGACGGCGATGTCCACCTGCACGGCACCGGGCTTGCCGCGCTGGGCCCCCAGCTCCTCGCCGACGAAGAGCATCGGCGCCTTGTCGCGCTCCCCCTCGCCGATGACGATCCGGCCATCCATCTGGATGCCGTCCATCTCGCGCCGCATCGCCTCGACCGCCACCTGGTCGGAGTACTTGCGCTGGCCGAAGCCCATGGTCTTGGCCGAGGCGATGGCCGCCTCCTCGGTGACGCGGATGAAGTCCTGCTCCAGCAGGTGATCCATGACCGGCGGCATCAGCGGGCGCTCCCGGCGGTCTCGGCGGTGGC
Source organism: Thermoanaerobaculia bacterium (assembly GCA_036403495.1). Lineage (GTDB taxonomy): Bacteria > Acidobacteriota > Thermoanaerobaculia > Multivoradales > UBA5704 > DATARR01. The sequence continues at coordinate 13,830 of DASWQX010000264.1, read as the reverse complement.
GGGCTGCTCTTGGGCCTTCTTCACCTTCGGCGCCGACCGCTCCGGCGCGTTGAACGCCGGGATGCCGGTGATCGCCTCGCCGATGATCAGGCCATGGATGTCGTGCGTGCCTTCATAGGTGTAGACCGACTCGATGTTGAGCATGTGGCGGATGACCGGATAGTCGTCCACGATGCCGTTGGCGCCGAGGATCTCGCGGGCGAGCTTGGCGCACTCGCGGGCCAGCCAGATGTTGTTGCGCTTGCCCATCGAGATCTGGAACGGCTTGAGCCGCCCCGAGTCCTTGAGCTTCCCGAGCTGGTAGGCGAGGAGCTGCGCCTTGCTGATCTCGGTCGCCATCCAGGCCAGCTTCTCCTGCACGAGCTGGTGGCAGGCGATCGGCTGGCCGCCGAACTGCACCCGCTCCTTGGCGTAGGTCAGGGCCGTGTAATAGGTCTCCATCGCCGAGCCGACGCCCCCCCAGGCGATGCCGTAGCGCGCCTGGTTGAGGCACATCAGCGGGCTCTTGAGGCCGGTGCTGCCGGGGAGGATGGCGTCCGCCGGAATCCGGCAGTCGTGGAAGCCGAGCTCGGAGGTGGTCGAGGCGCGCAGCGAGAACTTGCCGTGCTGGTCCGAGGAGGTGAAGCCGGGGGTCCCCTTCTCGACCAGGAAGCCGCGCACGCCGTCCTCGGTCTTCGCCCAGACCACGGCGACGTCGGCGAGGGTGCCGTTGGTGATCCACTGCTTGGAGCCGTTGAGCACCCACTCGTCGCCGGCCTTCTTCGCGGTGGTCCGCATGCCGCCGGGGTTGGAGCCGAAATCGGGCTCGGTGAGGCCGAAGCAGCCGATCGCCTCGCCGGACGCGAGGGGGGGGATCCAGCGGTCCTTCTGCGCCTGCGAGCCGAAGGTGTGGATGGGGTACATGACGAGCGAGCTCTGGACGGAGACGAAGCTGCGCAGCCCCGAATCCCCCCGCTCCAGCTCCTGCATGATCAGCCCGTAGGCGACCCCCTGGAGGCCGGGCAGCCCATAGTCGGAGATACTGGCGCCGAAGAGATTGAGGGCGCCCATCTCGGGCACCAGCTCGAGGGGAGTGCGGGCGTCGCGGTGGCACTCCTCGATGATCGGCTTGACCTTGTCGTCCACGAACGCGCGCACGGTGTCGCGCACCAACCGCTCTTCTTCGGTGAGGAGCGCATCCAGCTCCAGCAGATCGACGCCTGGAAAACGGCTCAAGGGGATCTCCTTAATCAGTACACCCTCGGAACGTACGGGCGGAATGTGAGAATCGATGCGGCCGGAAGGCCGCGCGTGAAATGATATCACCTCTTGATGAGCCGCCTATCCAGCTCCCAGCCCGCCTGGCTGATCGCCCTCGCCACCGTCACCGGGAACCTGTTCCTGGTCGGCGGGACGGCCCTCTTCGCGCTCCTCACCCTCCTGGTCGCCTGGGTGCCGCGGGGGAGCTGGCCGTTCGCCGTCATGCGGATCTGGGCCAACGGCGTGCTGGCCGCGTGCGGCGTGCGGGTCGAGGTCCACGTCGCGCCGGAGCTGGAGCCGGGGCGCAGCTACGTCTTCCTCGCCAACCACCAGAGCCTGTTCGACATCCCGGTGGTGATCGCCACCTCGCCCGGCCAGCTCCGGATGGTCGCCAAGCAGAGCCTGTTCAAGATCCCTCTGTTCGGCTGGGCGTTGCGGGCGAGCGGCTTCATCTCCGTCGACCGCGACGACCGCAGCACCGCCACCCGGACCTTCGCCTCGGCCTTCGCCCAACTGCGGCAGGGGACCTCGATGCTCCTCTTCCCCGAGGGGACCCGCTCGCTCGACGACACGCTCCTCCCCTTCCAGCGTGGCGGCTTCCTGCTCGCCCTGAAGAGCGACCTGCCGATCGTGCCGGTGGGCATCCGGGGCTCCCGCGCCGTGCAGAGCCAGAAGAGCTTCGTGATCCACCCCAATACCGTCGTCATCACCTATGGAGCGCCGATCGACACCGCCGCCTTCGGCCTGCGGCGCAAGAAGGAGCTCGTCGCCGAGGTCCGCCGCCGGATCGCCGGCCCCGCCGGGCTCGACGCGGGCGAGGTGGGCGAGGTATAGGAAATGGTAGGCTCTGGCTCATGTCAAACGATCTAGAAACCGCGGTGTGGGACGCCCTGAAGACGGTGAAGTTCCCGGGGATGAGCCGGGACATCGTCTCCTTCGGCTTCGTGCACCAGGTCCAGGCGAGCGCCGGGCAGGTGGTGGTGGACCTCCAGATGTCCACCCACAACCCGGCGGCGGGCGAGAAGGTGCGCGACGAGGTGGAGCGGATCGTCCGCGACCTCCCCGGCGTGGCCGAGGCGCGGGTCAACATGAACGTGACCAAGCCACCCGCGCGCGAGGAGGCGGCGCAGAAGGCGATCGCCCAGAATCCCGACCTGATCCCCGAGGTGCGCCACGTGGTGGCGGTCGCCAGCGGCAAGGGAGGGGTGGGCAAGTCGACCGTGGCGGCCAACCTGGCGGTGGCGCTGGCGCAGCTCGGCCACCGCGTCGGCCTGCTCGACTCCGACATCTATGGCCCCTCGGTGCCGACGATGTTCGGCATCACCCAGAAGCCGCGGGTGATCGGCAACCGCATCTACCCGTTCGAGAAGTACGGGATCATCCTGATGTCCCTCGGCTTCATCCTGGAGACCGACACGCCGGTGATCTGGCGCGGTCCGATGGTGATGCGGGCGATCGAGCAGATGCTGGGCGACGTCGAGTGGGGACCGCTCGACTACCTGATCCTCGACCTGCCGCCGGGCACCGGCGACGCGCAGCTCACGGTGACCCAGCGCATCCAGCTCGCCGGCGCGGTGATCGTCACCACCCCACAGGACGTGGCGCTGATCGACGCTCGCAAGGGGCTCGCCATGTTCCGCAAGGTGAACGTGCCGGTGATCGGCATCGTCGAGAACATGTCCTCCTTCGTCTGCCCGCACTGCGGCGAGACCACCGACATCTTCCGCAAGGACGGCGGCCGCAAGACCGCCGAGCTGCTGGGCACCGCCTTCCTCGGCGCCATCCCGCTCGATCCCCAGATCGTGCTCGGCGGCGACGCCGGCGTGCCGATCGTGGTCGCCGAGCCCAAGGGCCCCCACGGCGACGCCTTCCGCGCCCTCGCACAGGCGGTGGTCGTGGAGGTCGCGCGCCAGGACGAGATGAAGCCGAAGCTGACGATCGTCTAGATGTCGATTGCCGGTCCCTCCGTAGCGATCATTGCGGACGCCCATCTGAGCGGTCCCGGCGGAGCGGCCGGACCGCTCGTCGAGCAGCTAGCGGCGCTGCCCGCCCAGGGGTGCCGGCGGCTGGTGCTGATGGGCGACCTGTTCCAGGCTTGGGTGGGGTTCGAGAGCTTCGAGACCGCCGACGTCCGCGCCCTGGTCGCCGTGCTGCGCGACCTCCGGCGGCAGGGGGTCGAGGTCGACTACGTCGAGGGGAACCGCGACTTCTTCCTCGCCGGCAGCCCCTACGCCGACGCCTTCGACCGCGTGGCCCTGGAGACCGCGTTCGAGGTCGGGGGGGTCCGCTACCTGGCGGTACACGGGGACGGGCTCAACGACCGCGACCGCAAGTACCGCTTCTGGCGCTGGCTGTCGAAGAGCCCGGCGGTCCGCCTCGTGGTGCGCCGCACCCCCCGCCGGCTCGCCCACCGCTTGGTCCACTCGACCGAGGAGCGCCTGTCGCGCACTAACTTCAAGCACCGCGCGGAGCTTCCCGAGGCCGCCATCCGCGCTTACGCCGAGCGACGGTTGGCGGAGGGGCATGACGTGCTGCTGCTCGGACATTTCCACGAGCCCCGGACATGGGCGGTGCCGGGGGGCGAGGTGTGGCTGCTGGACGCCTGGTTCCGGAGCCGGGCGGTGGAGTGGCTGCGCGGGTAGCGCCCCTTGCGGAAATCGGGCCGGTCAGGGTTGCAGCACCGTCACTAGGTGGGAGGCGCCCGACTTGCCGTCCGTGGCCCGGAGCTCCAGGCCGTCCGGGGCCGCGGCGCTGAAGTAGACCAGCCCGTTGAGGAAGCCGACGCCGCGGGCGAAGCTCGAGATCCGTAGCGTCCCCGCCGGAGCACCGTTGGTCACCCAGAGGGCCTGCGAGTCGCTGTCCGCCCTCGGCGTGGCCAGGAAGTAGGTGCGGCCGGTGGCGTCCCCGAGAACGGTGGGCGGGACATTGGAGGAAAACGCCGAGCAGGCGCCCGGGCAGACGTCCGCCAGCCGCTGCGTGCCGGCTCCCCTGCCGTCGGTGGCCCAGAGCTCCGCGCCGTGCGCCGGGTCGGTGCCGACGAAGAGCACGGGTCGGGGAGCGGGGGGGCGAGAGGAGTGGGGGATCGACGGCGGAAAAAAGGCGACGACCTCCGGGCAGCCACCCTGGCAGCCGGTCACGGGGGCGACGTCGAAGAAGTTGAAGTCCGCCTTCCAGAGGACCGTGGGGCCCTGGGGCGACCCGAGGGCGGAGAAGATCCAGAGCCGGCCCGGCCTCTGGGGGGGCGAGGCGTTGGCCAGGAGGTTGCCGGGGACGTCGGTCAGCCGCACGACGCCGACCCCGCCGCTCAGCCAGAATTGCGGCCCGTGCACGCCGTCGCTGGCGAGGAAGATCACCGCGCCGTTGGCGCCGACCGGTACCAGGAAGTGGAGGTAGGGGGCACCGCACAGGTCGGGCTCCGTGCAGGGGGGCGGCACGAAGGCATGGAGCCTCCGGGTGCCTCCCGGGGGCGTGCCGTCGCTGGTCCAGAGCTGCTCGGTGACGTCGAGCGAGGTGAAGAACAGGCGTCTCCCGGAGGCCGCGACCAAGGTGTCGCCGTTCACGAAGTTGTTGACCGAGTGGGCGATGAACCGGGTGCCCGCCGTGGTGCCGTCCGTGCTCCAGAGCCCGGTGTTGGCGAGAGTCTCGCCACCCGCCAGGAAGTAGAGCTTGCCCTCCCAGGAGGTCAGGCTGTGCGGGTAGCTGCCGTTTGGACCCGGGACGATGTCCCTGAGAACCCGCGTTCCCGCCCGGCTGCCATCGCTGCTCCAGAGCTCGCACCCCAGGATCGGGCCGCAGGCGGTGAAGAAAAGGGTGCCGTCCGACGGCGAGATCTGCGCGGACTCGCCGGTCGAATCGAGGGTGCGGGTGACGGGGAAGGTCCCCGCCGGCGTGCCGTCCGTCCTCCAGACGCCGCCGGGATGGGCCGCGAGCAGCGCGACGCCGCCGACCGTGCCCAGCGGCCGGACGTCCACGCAGGGGGAGGGGCAGATCCGCGACGTCAGCTCCACGGTGCTCGCCGCCGTGCCGTCCGTGCTCCACAGGACCGCGTCCTCCCCGCCGCCGACGGTGGCGAAGATCAGGCGGTCGCCGAGCGTGACGAAATCGCCCGCCGAGGGAACCGTGGAGTCCGCCATCACCCGCCCGGCCATCGCCGCCATCAGGACGAATCCCGCCAAAGCCGCGAGATAGAAAGTCCACGAACGTCTCTTGCTCATCTCAGACCTCCCGGGAGAACCGGCGGGGCATACGGTTCCGGCTCATGGAGAAAGTATGACAGAGGGGCCGCCCCGCCTGCGTTAAGATCCCCATCCCATGTCTTTTCGCGTCACCATGCTCGGCAGCGGGACCTCGACGGGGATCCCGGTGATCGGCTGCCCCTGCCGGGTCTGCACCTCCGACAATCCCAAGAACAAGCGCTGGCGGCCGGGGCTGAAGCTGGAGATGGAGGCGGGGATCGTGCTCGTCGATACCCCCACCGACCTGCGGGCGCAGGCGCTCCGCTTCGGCCTGCCGCGGGTGGACGCCATCGTCTTCACCCACTCCCACGCCGACCACATCTTCGGGCTCGACGACGTGCGGATCTTCAACTTCCGCCAGCAGGCGGCGATTCCCTGCTACGGATCGGCCGAGACCCTGCGCGCCATCCGCCGCGCCTTCGCCTACGTCTTCGAGCCGGGACAGGAGGGGGGCGGCAAGCCGCAGCTCGAGCTGATCGAGGTGCGCGATCCTTTCGAAGTGCTGGGGCACCGCTTCGTCCCCGTCCCGGTGGGGCACGGCGCGATGGAGGTCTTCGGCTACCGGATCGGCCGCTTCGCCTACGTGACCGACTGCAACCGGATCCCCGAGGAGGGCTTCCGGCAGCTGGCGGGGGTCGAGGTCCTGGTCCTCGACGCGCTGCGCCACCGCCCCCACTCGACTCACTTTTCTGTCGCCGAGGCACTGGAGGTTGCGGCGCGGATCGCACCGCGCCGCACGATCCTCACCCACATGGCCCACGAGGTGGATCACGACGATCCTCTGCCTCCGGGAGCGGAGTTTGGCTATGACGGACTCAGTTTCGAGATCGACGACGCAGCTTGAGCCGTTCGCCGTGCCCAGCGGCCGGCGGACCCGGGGGCGCCTGCGGGTGCCGTCGTCGAAGAGCCTCACCCACCGCTATCTGAACCTGGCGCTCCTCTCCGGCGCGCCGGTGGTGATCGAGCGCCCGCTGGTCGCCGAGGACACCGGCCTGTTCCTCGCCGCCCTCGGCCGCTGCGGCTTCCGCGTCGAGGAGGGGGAGGACGAGGTCCGGCTGACGCCGGTGGCGCGGCCGGAGGGGGAGGTCGAGGTGTTCTGCGGTAACGCCGGCACCATGCTCCGCTTCCTGGTCGCCACCCTCACCGTGGTCCCCGGCCGCTGGCGGCTCGACGGCATCCCCCGCCTGCGCGAGCGCCCGGTGGGTCCGCTGGTCGAGGCGCTGCGGCGGCTGGGGGCGAAGATCGAATATCTCACCGCCGAGGGGTACGTGCCGCTGCGGATCGAGGGGGGCACCCTGCACGGCGGCACCACCACCCTCGACGCCGGCGAGTCGAGCCAGTACCTGTCGGCCCTGCTGATGGCGGCGCTGCGCGCTCCGGGGGAGGTGGTGGTCGAGGTCCCCTCGCTCACCTCGCGCCCCTACGTGGACGTGACCATCGCCGCCGCCTCGGCCTTCGACGGCCACATCGAGCGCGCCGGCCCGCGGGCCTACCGCGTGGTGCCCTCGGCGCTGCGCGGCGGGCGCGCCCGCGTCGAGGGGGACTTCTCGGCGGCCTGCTACCCGGCGGCGGCGGCGGCGCTGACCGGCGGCGAGATCATCCTCGACGGCCTGTCGCCCGACTCCCGGCAGGGGGACCGCGGCTTCATCGACCTGCTCGCCGGGATGGGCGCCGAGGTCTCCTGGAAGGGCGAGGACCTACGCGTCCGCGGCACCGGCGAGCTGCGCGGGGTCAAGGCGGACCTCTCCGGCATGCCCGACCAGGTGCCCACCCTGGCGGCCCTCGCCCCCTTCGCCCAGGGCGAGACGCTGATCCACAACGTCGCCCACCTGCGGATCAAGGAGAGCGACCGGCTGGAGGCGATGGCGACCGAGCTCAAGAAGCTCGGCGCCGACGCCCGCGAGGGGCGCGACAGCCTCTGGCTCCCCGGCCTCTGGGCAGGCACCGCGCCGCCTACCGATCCCGTCCACGTCGATCCCCATGGCGATCACCGGATCGCCATGAGCTGCGCCCTGGTCGGCCTGTGCCGCCCGGGGGTGGTGATCGACCACCCCGAGGTGGTGGCGAAGTCGTACCCGGGGTTCTGGCGCGATTTTCTGAAAATCAGTTGAGCGCTTGGCAGCGCGCTGGAACCGGGACGGACACGGACGGGCAAGGACTGCACGGACGATCCAAGCAGGGCGCGAGTACCTTGGCGTCCGTGTCCGTCCGTTGGGGTCCGTGTGCGTCCTTTGGACGTTTCCGCTCGTACTTCCACTACAATCCCGGCTCATGTCCCCTTCCTCGGACATCCGCCGGGCGGCGGGTGTCGTCCATCCGTGCCTTGCGGCGCCGGCGCGATCGATCGCGCTGGCCGAGGCGCGCCTCACCGATCGCCGCCGGGTGGCGGCGCTTCTGGAGGCAGCAGGGCTGCTGTCGCTGCTCGATCGCGCCGGCTGGCATCTCGCTGTGGAGTGGGAGGCGGCGCGGATCGCTCCCGCGGGAGAGCTGGTGGTGGGGGCCGACGGCGCCGGTCCGGGGCGGTCGTCGCGGCCGGCGCAGGAGATTCTGCTCGATCTCCTCCGGCGGCTGTTCGGCGACGAGGCGGCCGTGGGTCCGGGGGAGGCGCGCCGCGCCGTCCGCGCGCTGGCCGACCTTTGGCGCCAGTCCCCGGCGCCGCTGCCGGCGGATGACGCCGTGGCGGCGATCCTGGAGACGGCCCCGTTCCTCTGGGAGTGGCCGGATCTGGCGCCGGCGCGGCGGGCGCTCGCCGGCGAGATCGTGCGCGCGGATGGGGTTGTACGCCTCTGGATCGCCGGCCCGCGCTCGTTCCGCTCCCGGCTGACCTCCCAGGCCCCGACGGCAAGGGAGGCGCGGGAGATCCTCGCGGGACCGGCGGCGCGGGCGCTCTGGGAGCGCCAGGAGGAGGGCGCTCCCGGGGAGCTGGCGGCGGCGGGGCGCTGGCGCGCGGCGGTCGCCGCCTGGGACCGCAGGCCGCCGGTGGACGAGGGGGAGCGGCTGGCGCGGGCGGCGGCGCTGGCGGCGCTCGGGCGGGGGGAGGCGGCGCTGGAGGCGCTCGCTGGACTGGTTTCCCCGGCGGCCCGCGCACTGGCGGCCCGCTGCCAGCTCGAGCTCGGCCGGCTGGGCGCGGTGCGCGCCACCCTGAAGGCTTTCGAGGAGGCGCCGCTGGCGCCGGCCGAGGTGGCTGAGCTGGCGGAGATCGCCGCGCGGGTCTACGCCAGCCACGGCAAGCCGGGGCGCGCCGGTTACTGGATCCGGCGTGCGCTCGACGACACCGCCGGTTCGCCCCGGGCGGCCCTGCTCGCCCGGCTGGCCGCGGCGGGCGCCGCCTGGGACCGCGGGGATAAGGCCGCCCTGGATCGCTTCCTGGCCGCCTCGGACGGCGCGCTGGAGGAGGCGGATCTCGCCTGGCGCTGGCACCAGCTCCGCGCCCTGCAGGCGGGGGGCGCAGGGGACCTCGACGGCGCCGCGACGGCCGCCGCCCGCGCCATCCAGGCCGGCCGCCGGCGACTGACCCGGCGGCAGGCGGCGGGGCTCTGGAACGATCTCGGTTTCGCCCGCGCCCGCCGCGGCGACCTCGCCGGCGCCGAGCGGGCGTTCCTCCACGCCGCCCGCTTGGAGGCCGGCTGCGACGGCCCCCGCAGGTCGACGCTGGCGCTCTACAACGTCGCCGAGATCCGCCTGCGCCTGGGCCGCACCGCCGGCGTGCGCGAGATCGCCGCCCGTTCGGAGAGCGAGAATCGGCGCTCCGGCAACCTCCGCGGCCTCGCCCAGGACGCCGAACTCTGGGCTCGTTACGAGCTGGCCCTGGGGCGTCCGGCGGCGGCGCTCGCCGTCTGCCGAGGCGCTCTCGACGACCTCGAGCGTCAGGGGCTCGCCTGGCGCATCCCGGAGCTCCGGCTGCTCGCGGCCCGCGCCCTCGGCTGGCTCCAGCGGCCGGCGGAGGCCGCCGCGGAGCTGGCGGCCGTTCCGGCGGCGGCGCTCGGCGACTTGGAGCCCGAGGAGCGCCCCGCCCTGCGCGCCCTGGCGGGCGATCCCGAGGGTGCCCGCCGCGAGGCCGCCGGCTCCCCCCTGGCCCCTCTCTGGGAGGCGACCCTCGCCGGTGTTCCTACTCCCGCCCGCGACTGGGAGGCGCTGGCGGCGCTCGGTCCTTACCGCGCCGCGCGTCTGACTTTCGATCTCGACCTTCTGCTCCCCGCGTCGGCGCCGGCCGTGTGGCGGCGGCAGGCGATCGATACCTTCCGCGACCTCGGGGCGGTCGCACCCGCCGAGCGTCTGGAGGCCCGCGACTGCGGACCGTGGGCGGTGGTCTCCCTGATATTGCGAGGTTTTTCGTGCGCCGAATCGTTGGTATTGGAGGAAGCGCAGCCGCCGTCTTCACTCCCTTTTTCGCGCGAGGCGGAGGGCGAAGAGCTGGTCGGCGAGAGCCCGGTCCTGCTCGCCGCGCTCGATCGCCTGGACCGCCTCGCTCCCGGCCGATTGCCGGTGATGATCCTCGGCGAGAGCGGCACCGGCAAGGAGCTGGCCGCGCGCCGGCTGCACCGCCGGAGCGCGCGGTCGGCGCGGCCGTTCGTCGCCGTCAACTGCGCCGCGCTCTCCGAGACGCTCCTGCTTTCCGATCTCTTCGGCCACGTGCGCGGCGCCTTCACGGGCGCCGATCGCGATCGCAAGGGAGTGTTCGAAAGCGCTCACAGCGGCACCGTCTTCCTCGACGAGATCGGCGATCTTCCACTTTCCGCGCAGGGGCTGCTCCTGCGCGTGCTGCAGGAGGGAGAGATCCGGCGGTTGGGGGAGAGCGAGACGCGGCGCGTCGACGTCCGCGTGCTGGCGGCCACGCATCGCGATCTCGCCGGCATGGTGGAGGAGGGGAGCTTCCGCCGCGACCTCTATTTCCGCCTGCGCGTCGGCTGCGTCGAAATGCCGCCGCTGCGCGACCGCGGCGATGATCTGTTGCGAATCTCCGGACGCATCCTCGATCGCCTGCGGCCGCCGGCACGCCTGTCCCGCGAGGCGCCGGCGCGGCTGCTCGCGCACCGCTGGCCGGGCAATATCCGCGAGCTCGAGAACGTGCTGTCGGTGGCCGCGGCGCTAGCCGGCGGCGGCCCGATCGCGCCCGAGCACCTCGAGATCCCCGCCGCCGACGCGCCCGCGGGTTCCTATCATCAACAGATCGATGCGCTGCGCCGGCGGCTGGTCGCCGAGGCGCTGGCGCAGTGCGACGGCAATCACGCGCGGGTCGCCGCCCGGCTCGGCGTCTCGCGGCAGTCGGTTTCCTATCTGATCCGCCAGCTCGGGCTCCCGGCGAAAGGAAAACCGCGCGGGAATTAGGCCGAGCTTTCGCTGAAACGATCCCGATATTTGCCCTTCATTCCATCGAATTCCTCTTTTCTACAGAATTTTTCCCCGAAACTATTGACACGAACCCTTTATTTTTTGATAATGAGTGCGGTTTTTTGATCCGCGTCTTATTCAGACCTTTTTTCGATAGTCCAAACGAGGAGGCAAGAACAACATGGCCGAAGCCGAATCCGAGAAGCTCTATACCCTCTCCGACATTTCCCAGAAGACCGGCATTTCCATGCCGACCCTCCAGCGATACAAGAAGATGTACCAGGACCGGATTCCCTCGGCGGGCCAGGGGCGCAAGCAGCGCTACCCCGAGAGCGCGCTGCCGGTTTTCGATGTGATCAAGACTGAGAACGCCGGCAAGCGGGGCCGTCCGCGCAAGGATCCGTCGGCGCCGCGCCCGGAGCGTCCGGCGGCCAGCAAGCGCCGTCCGGGCCGTCCCGCCCGCGCCGCCCAGCCCGCCGCCGCGGCTCCCGCCAAGCGTTCGGGGCGCCCGCCGGGCCGTCCCCCGGGCCGCCCCAAGAAGGCCGTCGCCGCCGCGCCGCGCGGTGTCGCCGCCAAGCGCTCCCCGGGCCGTCCCAAGAAGGCCGCCGCGGCCGCCGCGCCGTCGGGCCGCCGTCCCGGCCGTCCGCAGAAGACGAGCGGTCTGTTGACGCTCACTCAGATCAGCGAGACGACCGGTATTTCCTATCCCACGCTGGTCCGCTACGTCCGCATGCACGCCGACAAGCTGCCGAGCGAGGGGAAGGGGCGCGCGCGCCGTTTCTATCCGCAGGCGGTGGACGTGTTCCGTCAGCTCCGTTCCGAGAGCGGCCGCGGTGGTCGCAAGAAGGGGAGCGGCGCCGCGAAGAAGCCGGCGACGACGACCCGGGGCCGCATTTCGGCGGCTTCGGACGAGTTGAGCGGTATGGTGTCGCAGCGCCTCAAGCAGCTCGAGAAGACGCAGCAGAGCCTCGAGAAGAAGTTCAAGGGCTTCGTCGACAGCCTGCAGAAGCTCTTCCGCTGATCGATCCGCCTGGCGCGGCTCGATTCCGTTTGAAAGAACCCCGGCGCCCCGCCGGGGTTTTTGTTTTACAGATTTACAGAGCGCTTGTGACGCCGTTCAGGTGATCCCATCCGAGCGGGGGGAGATCCGAGCGCTTCCCCTCGCGCAGCAGCACCACGCCGCTCCCCTTCGTGATCCTTCCGATGCGCCGGGCCCGCGCCTCCGGCGGCGGCGCCGCCTGCTCGGGGAGGGTGAACAAAAGAACGTAGTCCTCGCCGCCGCCGAGCGCGAGCGCGAGCGGATCGGCGCCGATCGCTGCGCAGAGTCGGGTGAAACGATCGGCGAACGGCAAGGCCTCGGCGTCGACCTCCGCGCCGACGCCGCTCGCGCGGCAGAGCCGGTGGAGATCGCGCGCCACGCCATCGGATACATCCATCGCCGCGCCTTCCGTCTGGCTCCCGAGCCAGCGGCCGAGCGCGAGTTGCGGGCGCGGCTCGAAATGCCGGCGCACCGCGCGCCGCGCCGCCGCGCGCAACGAAGGAGAGCCTGCGTCCGGGCTACCGCGTTCGATCAGCAATCGGCCGGCGGCGGATTCGCCGACCGTGCCGCCCAGCCAGAGAGCGTGTCCCGGCCGCGCGCCGCTCCGTTCGAGCCAGCGCGCGCCTTCGGCTTTCGTTCCCATCAGCGTGAGGCTGGTGCTGAGCGCGGAGCTCCGTGAAAGATCGCCGCCGGCGAGGGTCAGCTCGTGCCGGCGGCAGGCGGCGAGCAGCGCGGTGAAGAACAGGCGGTGATCGAATCCCGCGGGCGCGGCGAGCGCCAGGAAGGCGTAGGCGGGCGAGGCCCCCATCGCCGCGAGATCGGAGAGGTTCACCGCCAGCAGGCGCCGCGCCACTCGCGCGGGGTCGAGATCGGGTGGAAAATGAACGCCGGCGATCTGGTGATCGACAGTGATCGCATACGAGGCGGCCGGCAACACCGCCGCGTCGTCGCCGATCAGCGCGCCCCCCGGTTGCCGGCGCAGACGCCGCCGGAGCCAATCGATCAGGCGATCCTCGCCGCCTTCGTCAACGGGGGGAGGGCTCACACCGTGGCGGGCAGCGGCAGCTCGCTGGCGATCGCCATCGGCTCGCCGGTGGGGGTGACCTCGGGCTGCCGCTGATCGGGATCGAGCAGCGCGAGCTTGATCACGTCGTCCATGTGATCGACGAAATGGAAGCTGAGGCCATCGGTGATCGTCGGCGGGATGTCGGCGAGGTCGCGGCGGTTGAGCTTGGGAACGATCACCTGCTGAATGCCGGCGAGCTTGGCGGCGAGCACCTTCTCTTTCAATCCGCCGATCGGCAGCACGTCGCCGCGCAGGGTGATCTCGCCGGTCATCGCTAGGCGGCGATTGATCGGCTTGCCGGTGAGCACGGAGAGGATCGCCGTGCCGATGGTGATGCCGGCCGACGGGCCGTCCTTGGGGATCGAGCCCGCGGGCACGTGGACGTGGAGATCGTGCTTGGCGAAGAAATCGTCGCCGACCCCATGGGTGGCGGCGAAGGCGCGAGCGAAGGAGAGCGCCGCCTGCGCCGATTCCTTCATCACGTCGCCGAGCTGGCCGGTGAGCAGGAGCTGCCCCTTGCCGGGCACCGCCACCACCTCGATGAACAGGAGGTCGCCCCCCACCGCCGTCCAGGCGAGGCCGGTGGCGACGCCCACGCGGTCGCGGTTGAGCAATTCCTCGGCGAAATGCTTGCGGGCGCCGAGGAGCGTCTCGACCTTCTCCGGATCGATCACCATCCGCTCGGTCTCGCCGCGCGCCACCTTCACCGCCACCTTGCGGCAGATCGCCGCGATCTCGCGCTCGAGATTGCGCAGCCCCGCCTCCTTGGTGTAGCCGGAGATGACGGCCGCGATCGCCTCGTCGGAGAAGGTGATCTGCTCCTCGGTGAGCCCGTTCTCCTTCGTCTGCTTGGGGATCAGGTGGAGGCGCGCGATGCGCACCTTCTCCTCCAGCGTGTAGCCGGTCAGGCGGATGACCTC
>DASWQX010000263.1:0-7396 GCA_036403495.1 Thermoanaerobaculia bacterium | reverse complement strand
GCCCGACGGCGGCGGCGATTTTGCGCCTCACGGCTTATCTAGCTCCTGATCCGATCCTGTCGAAGATGTTCGAGGATGAAGCCTCGATCGTCGAGGAAGCGGTCGGGTTATTGTGCGAGGAGACTGGACAGATAGTGGGTGATCCTTCCGTCCAAGACGGTATCGCCGAACTAGCCTCCTTTTCTATGGTGACACGCAAGGGGGACAGCTTCACGGTTCATCGAATGGTGCAGGATGCTTTGCGGTCCAGGATTCCAGAGGAGCGGAAGCGGGATTGGATCGAGCGGGCCTTGCGATTGGTGGATGATTTCTCGCCGCGTTCTCCGTGGGATGTTCGTACATGGCCCGTGTGGGATCTTCTTCGACCGCATTCGACTCGGCTCGTCAAGACCGCGGATGACGTCGGAATCGCCCATCCAACAGCTCGCCAGATGGCGCAATTATCTTCACTACTTCAAGCAAAAGGGCTCTACGAAGAGGCGGAGCCCTGGATAAGGCGTGCTCTGGCATTGAACGAGGCCTCGTATGGGCCTGAACATTCCGAAGTCTCTGCCTGCCTCAACAACCTGGCTCAGTTGCTTCAGGCCACGAACCGTTTGGCCGAGGCCGAGCCCCTGATGCGACGCGCTCTCCAGATCGACGAGGACTCCTACGGACCTTTACACCCCGACGTCGCCATCGATCTAAACAACCTGGCTCGGTTGCTTCAGGCCACGAACCGTTTGGCCGAGGCCGAGCCCCTGATGCGACGCGCTCTCCAGATTTTCGAGTGCTCCTACGGACCTCTACACCCCAACGTCGCCGTCCATCTCAACAACTTGGCTCAGTTGCTTCAGGGCACGAACCGTTTGGCCGAGGCCGAGCCCCTGACGCGACGCGCTCTCCAGATCGACGAGGATTCCTTGGGACCTCTACACCCCAACGTCGCCAGGGACCTTCATAACCTGTCCTGGTTGCTGAGGGACACAGGCAGGCTCTCGACGGCAATGCCTCTCATTGATCGGGTAGTGGAGATCTATGAGCGGAGCTTCGGGCTTGATCATCCCAGAACACAGAATGCAAATCTAACCCAAGGTACGTTCCGAAACGAGATCGCTTCGCAACCCGCCCCACCCGCCAGCCCCGAAGGGGCGAAATCTGAATAGCCTGGAGCGTGCGCCCCAGGACCAGAGGCACTCTTGTGGAAAACGGATCCTGGGGCTGACGCCCCAGGCTATTCAGATGCCGCCCCTTCGGGGCTGGTTTCCTCGCAAACAGAGCATCCGCCGGAACGGGCCGGGCGAGTGCCGGCTCCGACGGGAGGTGGGTTATGCATCAATTGTCAAAGAGCACGATCGCACTGTCCGACGTGCGACCGATGTCTGTTCTACGGATCAGCCGGTCCAAGCGTCAGGCGGCGAGCCGTCCGTAGGCTCGCGAGCCCGGCGAACGGCGCGTTCCCTGCTCTTCGCGCCTCAGCACAGACCCGTCGCGTCGCATTCCCCGCCGACCACGTTCCGTCTACGACCCTTCGCGCCTCATTCCCGCCGATCACAAGCCGTCTACGACTCGTCACGCCGCGTTCCCTGCCTGCGACGGGACGCGAGCGATCCGCAACGTCGCATTCCCCACACGTCGCGTTCCTCGAAGGAGGGGGAACGAGGCATTCCCCGCTCACCACGTCATCCGAGAGGCGGAGAATGGGACGTCGCCGCCTCGTCGCGCCATCCACATTCGGGGGAACGGGCCGTTCCCCGCGGGGAATGCCTCGCGACGGGTGGGGAATGGGACATTCCCCGTTCGCCGCACCCCATCCTGTATGGGGAACGCCGTCCGATCTCCAGAGAATCAGAGATTCTTTCCCCGGCGTCTAGACCGTTCGCCGGCCTCTATGATATGTACATGCCTGGCGTTTGTCCAGAGGCTTCCGCGAGGAAGCGCTCTTCAGGCGCCGAGGGGCCGGGGAGGTCTCGGGATCGCAGGACTACGCCGCCATGGGCGGCGTCGAGGCCGCGTCCGAGGGTTCCCCCGAGAAAGGGCCCGAGCTCTTTGACAATCGATTCATCTGCCCCGAGGGAACGGCAAGCGGGGCCGTTCCCTCGGGGCTGTTTTCAGACGTCCACGCTGGCGCCCGGATCGGCCAGACGGTGGAGCTTCATGCCGTCCTTCTGGAGGAACTGCTCGTAGGCGTCGTAGCGCCCCTTGCGGAAGAAATCCTTGACGTAGCCGTCGTGTACGGGAAGCACCTGCTTGGGCTCCATGCGGCGGGCGAAAGCCACCGCATCGACCTCGGTGAGGAAGGGGGCGGTGACGGGGAGGATGAGGGCTTCGGTCCCCTTCCAGGCGAGCAGGGCGGGATCGAAGGAGTCGCCCGGGTTCAGGACGCGGTCGTTGACGAGGTAGGCGATGTGCACCGGCAGCGTCGGGGCGAGGATCGGCTGGTGGGTGCAGGCCAGGGCTTTCAACGTGAAGGGGCCGGCCTGCATCGTGCCCTCCTCGTGCAGCTTCACCGCGATCCCCTCCGGTTCCAGGATGGCGGCGACGCCACGGTTGGAGATCACGGTGGCCTTGCTGAGGGCGAGGATCTCCTTCAGCGCCTTGACGTTCAGATGGTCGGGGTGCTGATGGGTGATCACGATCGTGGCGACGCCGGCGAACTGGTCCGGCTTGACCTTGTCCTCGACGAAGGTGAAGACGCCGGGATCGAAGAGGAGCTTCTCGCCGCCGTGCTCGAACAGGAGGCAGGAGTGAATGTATTTCGTGATCTTCATGGTGGCTCCTTTCTATCCTTTTTTATATCAATACCGCCACTCCAGCTCCAACCGCACCGACCGGCTTTCCGCCGGATGGAAATGGAGGTCGTTCACCGGCGCCGGCTCACCGCGGAGCTGGGATTCGTAGTAGTAGTCGATGTCGCTCACCTGATTATTCAGGAGGTTGAAGACGTCGGCGGACAGCGAGAGGCCGTTGGGGAAGCGGTGGCCGATGCGGAGGTTGAGGAGGTTCGAGGCCTTGGAGCGGACGCTGTCGTTTTCGATCAGCGGACGGGGACCGAAGTAGCGGTCGCGCAGGCTGCCGAACCAGGGGCCGTGGCCATCCACGGTGAGGCCGGCGGAGAGGGCGGTCTCGATGGAGCCGGGGATGTGGTTTCCTACCGGGTCGGGGTCGGTGAAGCGCGCCCGGGAGTAGGCGTAGTCGGCGTCGAGGGTCAGCCAGGGGCGCGGGTGGTAGAAGTTCTGCAACTCGATCCCCTCGCGGCGGCTGGGGCGGCTGGCCTCGGTGGCGCCGGCGTCGCCCGAGAAGAGGAGCTCGGAGGCGAGGTCGAGACGGAAGACGCTCACCGAGGTCTCCAGGTTCCGGATCGCCGAGGTGCGGAAGCCGACGTCCGCGCTCTTCGCCCGCACCAGCGGAGTGACCTGATCGACCGGCTCGAAGGTCTTGGGATCGACGTGGATGGTGGCGCCGCGGGCGTCGTTGCTGTGGAAGCCGTAGCCGTAGTCGAGGTAGACCTCGGTGTCGCTCCAGGGGCCGAGGGTGACGGCGAGCTTGGGGCTGAGGATGGCGGCCTGGCGGGTGCCGGAGTTCGCCGCGAGGTTGCTCCGGACGTCCGCGTAATATTCATCGGCGCGCAGGCCGGTGACGCTGCGCAGCCAGGGGGTCCAGCGCACGCGGGCCTGGACGTAGGGGCCGCCGCTCAACTGCTCGATCCGGTCGCGGCGCGTGATCGCGAGGAGCTGCCGGTCCTCGGTGTGGAAGAGGCCGTTGTCGATCGAATCGTTGCGCACCTGGAGGCCGACCTCGGTCTCGACCTCGCGGCTTCCCCACCGCAGTCCCCATTGATGCTGGAGCTGGAAGCCGGTGACGGTGCGGTCGTCGAGCTGCTCGAACTGATCGCCGTGGACCGGGTCGTCGAGGAAGTAGGTGAAGTCCGAGAAGAGGCTGAGGCCGTAGCGCAGGACATAGCCGCTGGCGCGGGTGAGCGAGGAGTCGGTGCCCCGCCGCCAGTCGGCTGCCAGGCTGTAGCGGTAGGTGCTGCCGCCGTCGGTGGGGTCGATCTCGCCATAGCGGCTGATCAGCCCCTCGCTCACGGCGCGCTCGGGGATCTGATCGGTCGAGTTCCACTTGCCGTCGTAGCCCATGGCGGTGACGGTGAGGCCGTTGCCGGCGTCGCCGCGGTTCCAGCGCAGGACGCCGTTGAGCTTGCGGTAGTCGTCCGGATGGACCCAGGGGCCGTTGTTGCGGCCGAGCTCGAAGGCGCCGAGCAGATCGCCGTCCTCCCACTTCGTGGACTGGGCGGCGAGCAGACGCTCGTAGCCGAGCTCGCCGGGAGTCAGCGTGAGGATCCCCTTGGGGAGCGAGTCGACGTAGGAGAACTCGGCGGCGCCGGCGGCCGAGAAATCCCCCTCCTCGGCGTAGTAGGCGCCCTTCTTGTAGCGGACGGTATCGACCAGCTCGGGGATCAGGAAGTTGAGGTCGCTGTAGCCCTGGCCGTGGCCGTGGGAGGGCATGTTGACGGGGATGTCGTCGACGGTGATCCGGAAGTCGGTGCCGTGGTCGAGGTTGAAGCCGCGCAGGAAGTACTGGTTCGCCTTGCCGCTGCCGCTGTGCTGGGTGATGATCACCCCCGGCACCGTCTCCAGCAGCTCGCCGGGGCGCGCGATGGGGCGCTCCTCCAGCTCCTTGCGGCCGGTCACCCCCTCGGTGGCCGAGTCGGCGACGCCGACCATATCGGAAGCGCGGTCGACCACCTCGATCTCGTCGTAGACCTGGAGGCGCTTCTCCTTCTCGTCCTTGCCGTCCTTGCCGTCCTTGTCGTTCGCGGAAGCCTGCGCCGCCGCCTGCGGGTCGGTTGGCGCAGCCGGCGGCTCCGCCGCCCGGGAGATGCCGGGCAGGAGGATCAGCAGAAGAATCCAGGGGATCGATCGAAGCATGCGCACTCTCTCTCCTCGCATCCATCGTACGCGACGGAGGCGGCGGTTGGATGACGGCCGCCCGGCCCGGCATTCGTGGCGCCCCCCACCCCGAATCCTCACCCCCGGCCCCTCTCCCACCGCACTCCCTCCACCCGGGAGAGGGGGGGCCCGGCTGGAAACCTGCGGCGCGTAGGGCGCGCTGTGCGCGCCAGGACAACCCTGATGGCGCGCACAGCGCGGCCTACGGGCAATACGCTTCCAGAGGCGTCCCCCTTCTCTTTCAGGAGTAGGGGTTAGGGGATGAGGTCGCAGGCCTCGGACGCTCCCCGACGTCTCCCGCTTGCCCTCCTCCGCCGGGACTGGTACCTTGACGGAACTTTCCGTTGATGAGGGTTTCATGAATTTGGGCGAAGTTTATTCAAAGCTGCGCTTTCTCCTTGCCCGGTCCCGGTACCGGCTGCCGGCGATCTTCGCGGGGTTCTACCTCGTCGTCTGGCTGCTCACGCGGGTGGGGCTGCTGCTCGTCCAGCACGCGCTGGCGCGGAACGGCGCGGGGAAGGTGCTGGAGGCGCTGGCGGTGGGCGAGCTGTTCGACGCCGTGTCGGCCCTCTGGCTGGCGGCGCCGCTGGTGCTCTTCCTCACCGTGCTGCCGGAGCGCTGGTTCCGCTGGCGGGCGACGCGCGGCTTCCTCTTTGCTTGGATGGCGGTCGCTACTTTCACTGGGCTGTTCGTGGCGGCGGCCGAGTACTTCTTCTTCGAGGAGTTCAACGGCCGCTTCAACTTCGTGGCGGTGGACTACCTGATCTTCCCCGGCGAAGTGGCGGAGAACATCTGGCAGAGCTATCACACCGGGATCATCCTCACCGCGATCGCGGCGGTCACCGCGGCGCTCCTCTATTGGCTGCGGCGGCCGATCCGGGCGGCCTGGGAGCGGCCGGCGCCGGGGTTGCAGCGGCTGGGCCTCCTCGGCGTCTACGCGGCGGTGCTCGCCCTGGCGACGCTGGCGGTGCGGCCGACCCTGGCGCGGATCTCGGGGGACCGGGCGCTCAACGAGCTGGCGGGCAACGGCTACTACTCCTTTTTCATGGCCTTCCTGGGCTCGGACGCGCCGTACGAGGGGCTCTATGCCACCCGGCCGCAGGCGGCCAACCTCGAGCGCCTGCACCGCCTGCTCGCCGAGCCGGCGATGATGCCGGCCCGGTTCGCGCCGGAGTCGACGTTGCGCCCGGTCCTCAATCCGGGTCCCGACCGCAAGCTGAACGTGGTGATCGTGCTGGAGGAGAGCCTGGGCTCGGAGTTTGTCGGCGCGCTCAATCCGCGGATGAAGGAGAGCCTGACGCCGCAGCTCGACGCGCTGGCCCGGGAAGGGACCCTGCTGACCCACGCCTTCTCGACCGGCAACCGGACGATCCGGGCGATCGAGGCGACCACCTCGTCGCTGCCGCCGCTGCCGGGCGCCTCGATCGTGCGGCGCGATCAATCGGTGAACCTCTTCACTCTCCCGGAGCTGCTGAAGAGCCGGGGCTATCAGACGATGTTCGTCTACGGCGGCCGGGCGCTCTTCGACGGCATGGGCAACTACCTGAGCCACAACGGCGTGGACCGGATCGTCGATCAGAAGGATTTTCCCGCCGGCACCTTCACCACCGCCTGGGGCGCCTGCGACGAGGCGATCTTCAGCAAGGCGCTGGAGGAGATGGACGGCCTCGCGGCCAACGGCAAGCCGTTCTATTCGCTGGTGCTCAGCGTCTCGAACCACCGGCCGTTCACCTTCCCGCAGGAGCACCTCCAGGCGCTGCCGCGCTTCCACCGGCGGGAGAACGTGGTGCGCTACGCCGACCACGCGCTCGGCCGCTTCATGCGCGAGGCGAAGGCCCACGCCTTCTACAAGGACACGGTGTTCGTGCTGATGGGCGATCACGGCGCGCGGGTCTACGGCGCCGCGGCGATCCCGCTGGCGAGCTACCAGGTGCCGATCCTCATCGTGGCGCCGGGGGTGCCCGCCGGCGCGCGGCTCGACACCATCGCCTCCTCGCTCGACATGCCGCCGACCGTCCTCGGCCTGCTGGGGCTGGACTACGACTCGAAGTTCTTCGGCCACGACGTCCTGCGGATCGATCCCGCGGCGGGGCGCGCCCTGATGACGCACAACAACGACATCGCCCTGATGCGGGGGAGCCGCATGGCCGTGCTCGGCCTCCACGAATCGGTGGACCTCTTCGACGTCGATCCGGCGACCGGCGAGATGGCGCCGCTGAAGCGGCCGGACGCCGCCGGCCACGAGCTGATCGAGGACGCCATCGCCTACTACAACGGCGCCGACCGCCTCTACCGCAGCGGCGCCTACGGCTTCCAGCCGACCCCGGTGCAGAGCGCGGCGATCGATCCGGCCCCTTGACGGGTCGTGTACGCTCAAGTCCTCCGGTCCCGTCGAAGGGTCCGGAAGGACTCGGGAGGTGAGGAATGGCGAACGTCGAATGCACCCATCTGGATGAGATCAAGGA